>CAYMXM010000025.1:0-20569 GCA_964394065.1 uncultured Pirellula sp.
TCTCAGGCCTCCGGGAAATCCATATGTGCCGCCCTCCTGGCTAAGAAGATACGAACCCTACTACGTATCCGCCCTAAGCGAAGCTATCAGCGGCCAACGCATGGCCAAGACGGCTGCGAGCCAGCTTGTTACCCCTCCGACGAGGAGGATGACTCCGATCATCAACGTGGGAGCGAGGATCCCAGCGAAGGGTTGTCCCGAGAAGACTGCAGGAATGGTCGCTAGGATTGCTGCCGCCCCCCCGATCGCAATTCCTCCCAACAGTTGCCAAGCGTTCTCTAACCCGAGCAACCATATCAACCTCTTCCGCGAAAATCCAATCGCGCGCATCGAAGCCAACTCCGATTGACGCTCAAGCGCACTCCGTAACTGGGTCACCCCAAGCCCGATCGTTCCCAACATCAGCCCCAATGCACCCAACAACTGAAAGGCTGAAAGGTAAGTATTCTGCACTGCCAACAGTTGCGATAAGACCGATTCGGTGGTCACCAAGCTCAGCCCCTGCTCCTCCCAACCATTCTCCAAAAGCATCTGAAGTTCCGATGCCTCTCTCTTCCGCTCCTCCGGGACGCGCACCAAGTAGGAACGATAACCGGTAATCGACGGAAAGGCCCCGACGAAGTTCGACTCGCCGATGATCAACGCACCTTGAAGAATCGTGTTCTGCAAAACACACACCGTCCGAAAATGAAGAGGCACACCGTCGAACTCGAACGAAAAAACCTCTCCGACATATCCTCCCAAATGAAGAGCCCACAGCGCCGTGTTCTGATCGAGCACGACTGGAATAGGACTCTCCTTGGTTCCGTCACCTCGCTCGGCAAGTGCTCTCCAAGGACTCTCCTCCCTCGATGTTTGAAACCACGCGAAGCGAGAGCGACCGTTGCTATCCCGATCGATTTGTTCGATCCTTGGAGAGATCCCTAGAATTTGGGGTTCGTTCGCTTGATAGAGATTGTTGCAACTCGCATCGTCCCCTCCTCGCAAACGGATGGAGACAATCTCGGTTGCACGCCACGGATCTCCCGCGATCCCCAACCCTTCGCGCCGCGCATCTGCGTTCCCGAGCTCGATATAGATCGGACTCGAGCTTTTCCCCATCCAAGTGAATCCACCGGTTCCAAGCTCTGTCGGGGAGGCTTGAAAGAGACTCATCGACAGAATCAAAAAAGAGGCGACTGCGACCAAGGCCATTGCGAGAATGCTTCGGGTCGGTGAACGCTTAGTGTTGCTTCTCGCTAGTTCCAGATCGTCGGGAATGCGATTCTCGGGTGACTTCACCGTTCGCAATCTTTCCCAAGCCCAAAAGAGCCCCGCCATTAGAAATAACATTCCAGCTCCGACAAATGCCCCTGCTTGGGCTTGCCCCTGCAAGAATCCACCACCAGCTAGGATGCCTACCCCCATCAGCATACAAAGGAGGCTTAGGATCTTCGGTGATACTCGTGGCCCGGGCGTCTCGCCCGGAGAGACCTTCGCAACTCCGGGCGAGACGCCCGGGCCACGTTCAGGAAACGATCGCCTCCCCAAAGAAGACTGCTTCTTAGCGTTGTTGGTAGTCACATTTCTTTCGATCCGCCCCTTGAGAAGCGCCGCGATCGAACTCCGGTCGATCCTCCTTGATGCCACGTAGATCGCGAGCATCGCAGCTAAAAAGCTCAGGAGCCAACCGATCAGTGCGCTCGTGGGGCGAAGGTAGAAATCAAGAAACGAAACGGTGATCGCCCCCACCCACCAGGTGCGCAACAACGCGATCATTCCGTAAGCGTATAAGGCTCCCAAGGCGATTCCTGCCGTCGCTCCGATGGAGGAAAGTAGAGCCCCTTCCATCAAGAGGAATCGACGAATCTTGGGTCTTGCCCAACCCGTAGCGGCCATGAGGCCCCAGTGGTTCGCGCGTCGCTCCATCGATAATTGAAACAACAACGCGACGAGCAACAACGCAGATAGAATCAGAAACCCGCTGAGAGCCAGGAACAACCCGTCGAAAGGAGTCGTTCCCCCCGAGCGAGCAAGCTGGTCCTCACGAAGTGTAACCTCCCTCCATCCAAGCGATTCCATTTCGTTTCGAACGGCTCCATCCACGATTTCCTGCAGCTCGGCACGCTCCGATTCGGAAACTCCGTCATAACGAATGCTCGTGAGCTCCCCGAAGCGAGAACCGAACAGCTCTTGGCCAAGCTCGTAGGAAATGAACAGCTTGGGGGTTAAGCGATAGTTGTTCCAATAGGCATCGTCACGGGGCGTGATCGTTCTCTTCAACGGAAAGGGAGTGTCCCATTTGCTGATCGAATCTTGATCGGTGATACCTGGTACCGTTGGTGTCCAGTTCGGATCGTTGAAACGTGTGGGGGGAGACGCAAAAGTCGCATCTCGATTCCTTCGATAGGGAGTCGCAGGTTCGGTCAAAGGAGCGATGGCAACCACGGTCCCCTCGAATTGCTTTTCGACTTCGATCCCCTCGACAGTCTCCGGCAGAAAGTAGTCGATCGCCAAGCGATCCCCCACTTGAAGTTGTAGCTCATCCGCTAACCACTGGTTGACGACAACCCAATCCTTGCGAGACTGACTCTCTGCGAGATCGGTCGGCTTAACATCGGATTGAATCAACAGCGATCGAACCAAGCTCCAGTCGGTCGCGCTGATGGTTGAGTAAGGAACATTACTCCGTTCGTCTTGCGATTCGTTTGTTTCCGTTTTCTTTTCAACACCGTTCGCCAAGTAGGTGAGAACTTTCGTCGGTTTGAATCGGGCTGTCTCGTTGAGGAGAGCGGTAGCGACGGCATCTCCGAGTAGCATTTGATCGGTGGTAATGTGGTCGTAGTGAACTATCGGTTGTTCGGAAGGAGCGGACGGAATAGAGACCGTTTCCAGTTTGATTCCAAGATCTTGCGACGAGGGGGCAAGGAGGGATAGCAAGGGAACCGTTTGATCTTGAAGCCCTGGGGCTTCCGCAAAGATCGCGTTGATCTTCTGGCCAATTTCTATAGCCTGCTGCAAGGCTTTTTTATCGACGAAAGCGTTCATCGGAGGACGTTGGTCGCTACGGAGGGAAAAACGTGCGAGGCTTTCGTCGGGGAGGATATCAACCACCTTCCAGCGAGGGAGGACGAAGGAATCTTGATCACGTTTTCCCAAGGCGCTTTCTGCAGGGACCAACGCGTTTGCGGAGACTCGAAGGGTGATGGTATCTCCGACTTCCACATGCAGTGCTTCGGCGAGGGTTCGATTCAGAACGACCTCTTCTCCCTGCGGTAGCTTTTGTGGAGCTATCGTGCCGAGTTTCCAAAAGGAAGAATCGACACCGAGGAGTGTCATTTCGTTGGCGCGATGGAGCGTGCGAAGTTCTTCGTCGCGAACCTCGTTGTTTGCCGTGGCTTGCGGGAGGAAAACGACTTCGTGTGTTGTAGGGGACGTATCGTTGCGATGGAGCAGATCGGGAGAAAACCAACGCGGTGCTAAAAGTACTTGGTCGATATTCCCGATTCGATCCATCGCCATATGGCGAAGCGATCCTCGCACGCTATCCCCCACAATCAACGCCCCGACGATGACCGCCCCAGCGACCGCAACGCCAAGGACGACAGGGACGAGTTGTTTATAGAAGTGGGTAAAGGTTCTGAAAACGAGTGAGAACATCGATAGGGATGGCATCGGTTTGAGAATCGGAGCAGCAAGGATAACAGTTTGTTATAACGCTACGTGGCCCGGGCGTCTCGCCCGGAGTTGCGAAGGCTGTCGTAGTCGTAGGGTGAGGCATCGGTGTTAAGGGGGCGGACGCGAAGCGTCTCCCCATCACAACCCGACGCGTTAGCGAGGGATAGCGTTGCGAGTTAACGTGGCCTTTGTCGGGAATATCTCGGGCGCCGGGTGGCACGTCCCTGAGGCACGAAGGGCGTGCTGTGAGACCAGGGATGGATACCTAGTTGCCAGCGCTGTCCCTCGCTTACGCCACGGGTTGTGATGGGAGGACCGATGCGTCAGGCCACCCCCTGCCCCTCTCCCCGAAGCGGGGCGAGGGGAGCGGGTAGCTCACATTGCTCCGCATTCATTCGTAAGATTCGTTCGATTCGTGGTTCCCTCTTCCTTCTTCCTCAAGTCTCAAGCCTCATCCCTCCAGCCTGTTCAAAAAAAGGGGCCAGATCTCTGTTCGAAGCATTGAGCCAGACGAGCTGGTTCCAGAATTGAATGGTTCGGTCATTCTTTTCCGAACGAATCCCCGAGGTGAGAATTTCCTCTTTTCCGCGCGTGCTGATCACGACTAGATTGCGAACGAGACGATACTCTTGTTCTAAAAGCTCCAGGGCCGCAGGCAAGCCATCTTCTTCTCCAGGTGTCGCGATGGCTAGCCGATCCAACAGGGCTCCGTTTTGACCTCGAGTTTGAATCTTAGATGCAATCGTCGGGTGGCTGTCGGCGATGGCCAAGGTTAGGATTGCACTGTTGGAAGCAGAAATAGCGCCAGCTACCGTTGCGACGAACTCGACGGCTAAATCCTCCGATGCTATCGAAGACTCTTGTGATCCGGACTTAGGCCGAAACAGATCGAGAACCAACACGAGTTCCTGGTTATCAGCCCGTTGAAACTGCTTTACCATCAATTCATCCGTCCTCGCGGAAGAACGCCAATGGATCCAACGAGGGCTATCCCCGGCATGATAGGCTCGCAATCCAAAAAACTCTCCTTGATCGGACAGCGCGCGAGAAGCCCGTTGACGAATTCCCGATACCTTTCCTTGGAAAAGCTCTCGCCATCCCGCGTGCAATCGTCCTAGCGGAGGTTGAGCGATGAACGTGTCGCTGGAGGGGAGGTTTAGAATTGCACGCATCAGCCCCAAGGGGAATCGGGTGGTTATATCGGTTCCTAAAAACCGGTACTCTCCGCGGCGCTCCACGGAGCAGCGATAGCTTTCGCTTCGGCTCGCATTGGGAGGAATGCTGGGGAACAGAATGCTGATCGATTGCGAGACCTGAGGTTCGGTGGAACGAGGGGAAATATAGAGCAAGCGATCTTGAGCAATTCCCCACCAAACACCGAGCCATCGTTTCGGGTTCGCAACGGTTAGTTCTATTTCAAACTCTTTGCGCGCTTGAATCGATCTTGGAAGTCGTCGGTAGACCGTCAAACCCTGCAAGCTCTTCACGCAAACGCGCCATTGGATCAACAACATCGCGAGAAGGGTTCCCGCGAGAATCACCAGAAGGTTCACATCCCGGATAACAGCCCCGAGGACGATAAAGCCGATCATGAAGCAGAACTGCCACCCCTCGCGCGTCATGCGATAAAAGACGGCAGGCGTGCTTCGTCGGTTGGAGCGAGATGCGTTAGACCGGAACGCTAACATTCTGCACGCACCGCTCGATGATGGCCTCAGAGGTTGCCCGCTCACTTCCCGAAGTGAAGCCTCTCGGAACAATTCGGTGCGCCAGAACGGGAATGGCTAGCGATTTGACGTCGTCCGGCACCATGAACTTTCGTCCACCGAGCAAAGCTAAAGCTTGTGCGGCGTGAAAGTAGGAGATGGCCCCGCGCGTACTAACTCCTACTTGAATCTCGTTGCTCCGACGGGTTTGATCGACGATATCGAGCAGATACTCGAGCAGGGAGTCCTCGGCGGTGACTTCGCGCGCTGCGGCTTGCAGAGAAAGGACCTCTGCTGTGGTCGCTGCGGGAGCTAGTTGATCGACCGGTTCCCCCGATTGGTGGGTCTTTAAAACATTCCGCTCCGCTTCTCGACCTGGATAGCCGACATCGATTCGCATGATAAAGCGATCCAACTGGCTCTCGGGAAGGACATAGGTTCCTTCGAATTCAAAAGGATTTTGCGTTGCGATCACCAGAAAGGGATTGGGAAGAGGATAGGTCTTTCCGTCGACGCTCGCTTGACGCTCGCTCATCGCTTCGAGGAGAGCGCTCTGCGTTCGAGGAGGTGCTCGATTGATTTCATCCCCGAGTACGACGTTGGCAAAGATCGGACCCGGACTAAATTTGAATTCCCCGTCGTGATAAATGCTACTCCCGATGATATCGGAGGGGAGCAAATCGGGGGTGAACTGGACCCGGGTGAATTTGCCGTCGATACTTTTCGCAATCGCTTTGGCGAGGAGTGTTTTTCCAACCCCGGGGACATCTTCCAATAAGAGGTGGTCTCCCGCGAGAAGGGCGATGAGAATGCGACGAACGACTTCTTTCTTTCCAAGGACAACCGATTCGATGTTTTCTTCAAGACGAGTCAGGATAGGTGAGATCTGGTTGGCCATTCAGAACCGGTGGGCTAGCGGAGTGTCGAAACGTTTGGAGTGTCTAGATAAGTGGAGAGGAGATATTGTATTCGGAACCCGACAATTCAGATATGGGGAGAGGGGGGGAAGTGTGAAGAGGGAAGTTTGAAGTTTGAAATGTAGAACCACGGAATACACGGAACACACGGAATAGAGAATTTGTTAGAAATCGCCATTCGCCATTCGCCATTCGCCATTCGCCATTCAAACTTCAAACTTCAAACTTCAAACTTCCCTCCTCCATGTCGACAACCCAATACAAATTGCTTCTAGGATTGGTTGCGGCTGCGGCTCCTTTGGCGACGGACATGTATCTGCCGGCAATTCCGCAGCTCGCTAGCTCCTGGGGGACCTCGGTCGGTACGGTCAATCTATCCCTCGTTCTTTGGTTCGTCGCTTACGCCATTTCTTTACTCGTTTGCGGCAGCCTATCCGATCGGTTCGGTCGACGCCCTATTTTGCTCGTCGGCCTTGCACTTTTCGGGGGGACATCCCTCCTCTGCGCATTTACCCTCAACGTCTATCAACTCATCGGAGCGAGAATACTACAAGGTTTCTCGGCAGCGGGTGGACCGTCGATGGCGATGGCGATCGCACGCGATCGCTTCGAAGGGAAGGAACGGCAAAACGTTCTCGCCTGGATCGCGATTATCCTCGGGTTGGCCCCCATGCTCGCTCCCTCCATCGGGTCGGCGATTTTGGAGTTCGGAAACTGGCGCTATGTATTCGTACTTCAAGGGAGTATCGCCCTCGCGTCCCTACTCCTGACTTGGCGATTTTTAGATGAAACAGCAACACAATTGGTCTCCGCCAATTTCCGTCAGATGCTGGCCCGCTATGGAGTCTTACTCAGCAACCACAAATATCTGGTGACGACCGGAGGAACGAGCCTCCTCACAGCTCCCGTCCTCGGTTTTGTGGCGTTCTCTCCGATTGCTTACATCCTCCACTATGGGATGTCGGAAAGAACCTTTGCATTGCTGTTCGGTTTCAACGCTTCGTTCGCCATCCTTGGCTCCCTCTGCTGTGCCCAACTGGTCAAATCGGTGAACGACAAGAGACTGCTGCGCGCGGCGATCTTCGGCAGTATTCTCAGTGGAGGTCTACTTACTTTGCTCGGCAGTTGGCACTGGAGCATTTTTGCTATTGGAATGGCGTCGTATACGTTTTGTTTCGGGTTGAGTCGGCCTCTGGTGAACCATTTGGTTCTGGAGCAAGTCGACCGAGACTTTGGAATCGCATCCTCCGGGCTCATATGCACGCAGTTCCTTTGTGGCGCGATTGGAATGGCCCTAGCAACCGCATCATGGGGACAGCCATTTCTAGCCTTCGGAATCTTGACGCTCCTTTGCCCGTTGATTTCGCGCATCTTGACTCTCGGCCGCTTCTGACGACAATAGGGAGTTGGTCGGGCCCATCGTCCTGTTGATGAAGCGAATTCTACAAGTGCTTTCGAACCGAATTATCTCCATCTTGCTATTGGTCCTATACGGCTTCCCCGCCGTTATCGGTCCCTATTGGCATTCGCACGGGGCAGACCCGGATGGAACGGTTTGCACGCAGGATGGAACGGTTGGGTGCGATCACGAGGAGAAAGTCCACACCCATTCGGGGTGCTGCTCCCATTCGCAAACGACGTGTTCGGATTCTTCGGCCCGATGTGACGGAGAGGTTGCTGAGAGCAAGACTTCGGAGAGGCATGGGCCCTCTGACCATGACCACTCCGACCATTGCTCCGATTGTTCGATTTGCGTTCACTATGCGCAAGCTTCCGAGAATGCCCAAGCGGTTAGTGTTCAACTTCTTTTAGCGACTCTTTCGCTAGAGTGTTTCTTCGATGAAGGGGTTCTTTCTTGCGATCCCCATCCTGCCAATAGCCGAGCTCCTCCAAGCCATCTCGCTTAAACCCGCTCATCGTGGCTCGGAGTGTTTCGCCTAAGATCGCAACGCTCTGCGCTTCAGGGATCTGCTCCCCTCGCCCCGCTTCGGGGAGAGGGGCTGGGGGTGAGGGGTAGAAGTGAGATCTACCTTGGCCATCGTCTACTAAGCCGCTACCCCCTCATCCCCAGCTCTTCTCCCCCAAAGGGGGCGAAGGGAGCAGGTTCCTATAACGTCAAGGCGAGCGGCAAATGAAACAGTGCGCGATCGCCTTGCCGTGGCATGGGCGAGACGTCCATGCCACGCATTGAGTCCAACTCAACACTCATCAAAACCAACTCAACCGTATAACGAACAATAGATATAGATATGAAAACCACCACGTATTCTTTCCGCAGCTTCTCTCGCGGCACCAGGAGCGCATTCACCCTCGTCGAGCTTCTGGTCGTCATCGCGATTATCGGTATCCTCGTCGGATTGCTTCTCCCGGCTGTTCAAGCCGCCCGGGAAGCGGCTCGCAGGATGCAATGTTCGAACAACCTGAAGCAGCTTGGGTTGGCCGCGCACAACTACGAGTCGAGTTTCCGACGATTTCCTGGCCCGGCTGAGGATTCTCTTTACGGATACTCTGCGCAAGCGAAGCTCCTTCCTTTTATCGAGCAGACCAACCTGCACAATATGATCGACTACAGCCAGCCGCTTCTCATCGGAGTCGCGAATAGCCCAAGCGTCAACCCACCCTTGCTCCCGGTCGTAGGGCAATCGCTCGGGCTCTTTATTTGTCCTAGCGACCCTGGTAGTCCCTTATACACCGAAGCCAACGTGCAGTGGGCGGGGACCAATTACATGGTCAATGCAGGACCTGCGACGGGAATGAGCTATTGCAGTCGCTCCGATACCAACGGGATGTTCTGGCGAGGCTCCAATGTTCGGATGGGAGAGATCCCTGACGGGACGAGCAACACATTGCTGATCGCCGAGACCCTCTTTGGAAATCGAGCCCCCGATACGACTACGTTGATCGATTACAGGACGCAGATCAGTCGCGTTAGTGGTGGCGGAGTCTGTACCGCCACGGCGGAAGAACTGGCCGCTCGAACTCCCTCACGCTATGAAGGTCGCCGAGCTGGTCAATGGGCGCGGAACATCACCTACCACACCTTTATCAACGGGTTGTTCGGACCCAATGCGAAGGTTCCGGATGTCTCGCACCACGGGGAATGCATCTCGGGATCGCGAAGCCAACACACCGGTGGCATCGGTGGAGTCTATGTGGACGGTAGCGTTCACTTCCTCTCCGATGGCGTCGATATTCAAGCTTGGCGAGGGCTCTTCGACCGAAGAGACGGACAGGTCAATACCCTATAGAAGGGTAGCAAACCTATCATGAATATTCGTATTTTCCTCATCGCGTTAGGATTGAGTCTACCAGCGATGTTGCCAGCGTGTGCGCCGTCTCAAGCTCCGTTGCAAACCATCGGGGAACATCCGGAAACATTGGTGATCGACGGGGCTTCCTGGACGAAGCAACCTTGGTCCGACAAGCTCGACAGAAAGTTACAACAGTACTTTCAACGCAACCCTCAGTTCGCAGATCACCCCGGTTTTGGAGTCGATCCGATCTGTTACACCCTTGGAACCACAGAACGGATCTATTGGGTCTCCCAGATCGGCGAGACTCGACAATGGCTCCAATTGGAAATCAAAGGAACTCGTTTCGGAGAGATCCTCGAAGGAGAAGGAGCACCGTTTTAGTAGGGAGGACGCGAAGCGTCCCCCCAGCCCCTCTCCCCGAAGCGGGGCGAGGGGAGCGGAATACAAAGCGGAGGCTCGCCCCCTACCGCTCCTATCGATTTTTTCCTTCGGAAAAAGTCCTTTTCAACGTAGCCCATCCCCTATACCCTAGGGATCACACCTTCTTCCTTTAGTCTTAAGCCTTTAGCCTTCAGCCTCCCCCAGTGTTCCATCTCGCTTGCCAGTTATCCGATTTAACTCCGAATGTTCCTTTGACTCTTGAAGTGGACGATCGTTTTGTTTTGGTGACATTGATCGACGGAGATGTCTACTGCATCGACGACCTTTGCACGCACGATGGTGCCGAGCTCGGGGGTGGAGAGGTCGAAGGGAATTGCATCGCTTGTCCACGCCATGGAGCCAAGTTCGATCTTCGAACGGGAGATGCCCTGACGATGCCTGCGACCGAGCCTACTTGCTCGCACGAAGTTAAAATAGATGGGGACTCGGTCCTAGTCCAACTACGCGACTAGAAATGCCTCCGGAACTTGCTGTGGCCCGGGCGAGACGCCCGGGCCACGATTAGACTGCTTTCCGCGTAGCGGCAGCGTATAGTAGCGGTGAAAAGCCACTTACCCAATCATTTTTTATTCCTTTCGAATCAGGTGCCTCATGATTACAGAAGACCATGTTCGCGAGCAGCTCAAGCAAGTGATCGATCCCGAATTGTTTGTCAACATCGTCGATCTTGGGCTCATCTATGTCGTCGATATCCAACCTGGAGAGGACGAGAAGGTCAATGTTCACGTCGAAATGACGATGACCAGCCCCATGTGTCCCGCCGGCCCACAGCTTGTCGCCAACAGCCGACAAGTCATCGAAGCGATCGAAGGGGTCGGAACCGTGGACATCGAAGTCGTCATGACTCCACCTTGGACCCCCGACCGCATGACCGAAGACGCCCGCGATCAATTAGGAATTTTTTAAGCGTTGAGGTGTAAGGGGTAAAGCGTAAACCAAAATAACCCTCCCCTCTGGGGAGGATCGCTCCGCTTGAGCATCTCCGGCACGCAGGGGCAGGAGATGCTCAAGCGGAGCGGGGAGGGGAGCGTGAGGTACACGGTTTCCAACGAGGTTTTTGTTCCTAGCACTTCAACCCCTCACCCCCAGCCCCTCTCCCCTAAAAGGGGCGAGGGGAGCGAATATCTAAAGCGCTACGCGGCGGACGCCTTAGTCGTGGGGCCCGGAGAAGCCATCCGACTCCGGGCGAGACGCCCGGGCCACATAACTCACCACTTAAACCTCACTGCTCAACGCTCACCCCACACAGCTTACACATGATATCTCTTGAAGAACTCGTCGAAGAGTTTCAGGACTTGGAAACTCCTGAGGAACGCATCCAGTTTTTGATTGAACTGGGGAATGAGATGTCGGAGTTCCCTCGCGAGTTTTGCACCGAGGAGTTTCGGGTTCTCGGGTGCCAAAGCATGGTCTGGCTGGTCCCCAAATGGGATGGGGCAAGATTTCAATTCATTGCCATGAGCGATGCGCCGATGGTGCACGGGCTTGCAGCCGTTCTCATCGCCACCTTCAGCAATAAAACACCGGAGGAGATCGTAAGCACCCCGGTCGATTCGATCTTCGAAGGACTCCACCTGAAGTCTTTTCTCTCTCCCCTGAGAAGCAACGGTCTTAACTCCATGATTCAGACGATTCGAAGGTACGCGAGCGACAAGCTGTCCTCACCGGGAACCGGGCATCTCGCCCAGAGTAGCGAAGGTTCCTCCGGACGAGGCACCCAGGCCACGAACAAATCGCAAGGTGAGAACGAAATGGGCGTTCTCGAAAAAAGCCTCACAGCGTTGCCCTTGGCGGATCGGATAGATGAGATTCGGAAAGACTTTCCAGTTCTCGACGGACGTTCAACGAATGGAGACTTGATCGCTTACTTAGATAACGCCGCTTCGGCGCAGCGACCTGTTCAAGTGATCGCGGGGATCGATCAGCTCTATCGAGAGCACTACGCAAACGTCCATCGTTCGGGGCATCAGTGGGCGGGGGCGACTACAGAGAAACTCGAAGGGAGCCGGGAGGCGGTCCGACGCTACATCGGTGCGGACTCGTTGGAAGAGATCATCTTTACATCGGGGACGACCGCCGCGATCAACTTGGTCGCTCAATCCTGGGGAAGGCATACGCTCGTCGAGGGGGACGAGATCCTTCTTACCGAGATGGAGCACCATTCGAACATCGTTCCATGGCAACAGTTGGCAATCGAGAAAGGGGTAACGATCAAGTGGATTCCGATCGACGAGGATTATCGACTGGATCTTCGCTCGTTGGAGTCACTCCTGACGCCGAAGACAAAGCTGTTGAGCTTCACTGCGGTTTCCAACGTACTTGGGACGGTAAATCCTGTCACAAAACTGGTCGCAGCTGCTCGGAATGTGGGTGCGAAGGTGCTCGTCGACGCCGCGCAAGCCGTCCCACACGGTCCTCTTGATGTGAAGGCTTGGGATGCCGACTGGGTAGCCTTTAGCGGGCACAAAATGCTTGCGAGCTCGGGAGTGGGAGTTCTCTACGGGAAGCGAACCATTTTGGAGGATATGCCTGCTTGGTTAGGTGGTGGAAATATGATCAAACTCGTGACGAAGGAAGGGTTTACCCAAGCGGGGTTACCCCACAGGTTCGAAGCGGGAACTCCCCCCATTGCGGAGATCATTTCCTTGAAGCCAGCGATCGAGTATCTCGAGCGGGTCGGTGCTAGTTCCATTCAAGAGCACGAAGGTGTGTTGCGGGACCGAGCGATTGCAGGTCTGCGAGAGCTCGAAGGGATCGAGATCTATTCCCCCTCAGGGGGTCCAAAGTGTGGTATTGTTTCTTTCAATGTCGAGGGGCTTCACGGGGATACGATAGCTCGAGTCCTCGACGCGCGGGGAATCGCAATTCGCGTAGGCCATCACTGCGCGATGCCTTTACATCAACGTCTCGGCCTCCCCGTCAGCTGCCGAGCCAGTTTTTATCTTTACAACACGCACGAAGAAGCAGATCGTTTGGTGGCAGGAGTCGCAGCTGCGATCAAGTTAAAGAGGTAGAGTTAACCGCGGAGCGTCCTACCCCTACCACGAAGCAGACCTCCCCCCCACGAAAACGCGGCGTCCCACGGGGACGAGCCACCCTAGACGGAGACCAACAGGAGAACGCCAAATACGCCTATTAACCCAAACCAACATGGCGAGACGTCCATACCAACCCACTCCAAATTAAAGACAACGTAGCGACGCAACGATTTCTTCTCTGTGTTCCTGCGTCTCCGCGGCTCTGCGTTTCATTTTCAAAATCGGGATGTTATTCAGGACAAGTCTCTAGCAGCTTCTTCAATCCCCGTCTCGTTCTTCCAAAATCCCCATCCTTTGGTAGACCTGGGATAGTATTTGTTTGTCGGTAATCAAATCGTCGAGCAGGTTGGGAAGAGGCATTCTTCCCCATCGGACGGCTTGTTCCAACGCGTAGCTCAAGGGGGAATGGGGTTCGGACTTTCGGAAGAAACTGGCGACCTGCAACAGAGCTTTCAACGCGTCGTCACGCGTCTTGATCCCTCCAGGTTTGCTGACGGTGACACTACCGGGATCGCTCGAAGCCACAGAAGTTTCTTCTGGATCTTCGTTCTCTTCCGGGGTTTGAGAAGCATCGCTCCTCTCGGGGGTCATCGCCTGGAACCATTGTTGAATGTCTCTCAGTAGCTCACGTAGCGCGGAGACGCTGTATCCTTCTCCTCCGGATTGCTCCGAAAGGAGAGTACTTAATCGAGCGGCACGGTCCGAGCAGAGCTCTAACGTATCTAAGAACGCAGCGACATCCTCTTGGTTGGTGTCGTCGTGCAAGATCTTCTCGATCGCATCGTTGGTCAACATCCCCGTTTCTAACAGAGCGGTACGATCGTCGTCGGAAACGCGTTCCGCATGATTTGCTAACCGCTTCGAGTCAAAGGAGACTCGGATCGCGTCACTCACCTGCGCCCGACGAATCGAATCCAGGAAAACATCCGACGTGGCGAGGAGGTAGATGAATCGAATTGCATTGGAGGGGGTGTCTGACTCCTGAGGATGAAGTTGATCGGGGTAGGTTTCTAGAAGACGAACTACGATCTCCAACCCTTCGGCTAGCCCGGGTAATCCGTATCCTCGGACAGAGGACTCCAACAGCCAAGCTACAGCTCTCGTGTCTTTCGAATACTTCTCGAGAATCTCCGAAGCTAGAGAGGCAATATCCCTCCAACGGGGATCCGCTTTTGGGTCGTTCGAGCGACCGGCACTATCGGCGATGATCGCGTCCCGAATCTCGGGGGGCATCAGCTCAAGCTCCGACCGAGCCCTCTCTATTTTCCTAGCGGTCTCCCCCATCTGCCGCATTTCGGACATGAGGTTCAGAAGGTCGATATCGTCCGACTCGGCAGGGGCCCCGCAAGGAGCATCTTCACGAATCGGTGCTAGGAGTTTTTCTGCGTCAAATATGCTCATAATTCAATGCTATTCGTGAATTCCCATTCGCCTCATCCGCATCGCTAACTCCTCAAGAACCTTTGCGTGAAGGCGGCTCGTCCAGGATTTGCTATACCCTAATACCGACGCTGCGTCCTGAAGGGTATACCCCTCGAAATAAACCAATTGAATCAAGCGGCTTTCCGTTGTGGGTAGGGTTTTAACGAGATTGCGTAGTTTTTCGCCTACCTCCAGGAGCATCACCCTCTCTCCCGGTTCCTGGGAAGGGTCTGGGGCATCGTCCATCAGATTCCTTTCCTGGTCCACGCCACTTGCAAGATACACAACCGCCAGCTTTTCCGTCGTTCGGGTAAACCAGTCGACGTGCGCACTCCCGCCAGAACTCCTCCCCTCCTCTTCTCTCTCTCCATCCAAGACTTGGTTGGCCATCTGCTCATATCGAATCCGCCGATAGCGAGCACGACTGGTCCATGTCATCTTCGCTATCCCATCGTAGATCTCGCCGCGGATGCGGTAGTATGCAAACGTGCTGAATTGGCAACCATGCTCGAGTTTGAAATCGCGCGCCGCTTGTGCGAGCCCCAACTCACCGTAGGCGATTAAGTCTTCCAAATCGACGCGCATCGGTAGATTCCGGTAGATCCGCAACGCCAACGAACGAACGAGCGCTTGCCCTTCCGCAATGAGTTCAGTCGCGGTGGGCGTGGTTTCCATCAATGACTCTCCAACAAATATTTGCGAAACTCCGACAAACGTTGTTTCGAATAAGGATCTCGAGAAAGGGATTCTCCTATCAGCGTAGCCATATTCTCAGGAGAAACCTCGGCAAGAACGCTCAAGGGTAAACGAAACTTCAAAAACTCCTTGACCAAGGAGATCGCAAACTGTTGAAGCGTCGCTCCTTCCGCATCGGAGTTGATCGCCACCTGGCGAAGTCGGTCTAAATCGTCCGCGGACAATGCTGAACGTCCCTGCCCCATGCTTGCTTCCAGCATCGGGGTCAGTAGATCATCGACGAGTTTATACTCGGAGGATGATGAACCCTCGCTGGGGTCAAGGGGAGTTGACATGACAGATCGTTTTCCTCAAAAAGCCCGTTGAATGCCACCGCTGGAGAAATCTCATTATAGTCGCAACCGCACAGGTTTCCATTGGAGTAGGAGGGGGGAAGCAGTAGGGTGTGTGAAGTGGTCGCAGTTCAGGCTTGAGGGGTGAGGCTTGAGACTTGAGGAAGAAGAGCTTCGCCCCTTTTCCTTGACCGTAGGTCAAGGAAAGGTAGCCACGGGCTGGCCTGATGCATTGGTGGTAAAGGTGGAGTCGAGGGTGGCACGCTCAGAGCGAAGCGATGGGCGTGGTTTGGAATCGCGTAGCGATGGCAGACTTAGCCGTGGGCGTAAGCCCACGGACTCCGAGCAAAAGAGCTTCTCGAGCCACGAATGCGGCGGCAGCACTCTCGAATTGGTTCGATGCTGCCGCCGCATTCGCGGCTCAAAACCATGTGGACCGGCTAACCGTGGGCTGACGCCCACGGCTAGTGCTGCCATCGCTACGCGATTCCAAACCAAGATCATCGCTTGGCGATTCAAAGACACACGAAGTTTCGTGACCGTTTTCAAATCCAATTCTTGCCTGAATTACCCATATTCCGATCTTTTCATCAGGCCACCCTGGGGGCTCTGCCCTCAGACCCCCGAGATTTTTGGAGGCATGGCGCCGGTAAATCAAGTGTTTGGGTAGTTTGGCCAACGCGTAAGCGAGGCCCGAAAATCACAACCCGTGGCGTAAGCGAGGGACAGCGTCGCGAGTGCACCTAGCCCTTGTCGACAATATCAGACGTCGGGTGGCACGTCCCTGAGGCGCGAAGGGCGTGCAGTGAGACCTGGGATGGATGCTTGGTTGCCAGCGCTGTCCCTCGCTTACGCCACGGGTTGTGATGGAGGGACGCTTCGCGTCCCCCCCTTGCCTGCGGTCACCCTCTAAGGGCGAAGCCCTTCTTCCTCAAGCCTCAAGTCTCACACCTCAAGCCAGCTTCCTCAAGCCTGTTTCCTCACATCTCGCTTTTGGTTTTCGTTCTTGATAAACTAGATAGATGCCCGCTACGCTCCCCTTTCCTGCCCGAAATGGTCTGTTGCTACGATGCGAATGCGGATACCAACATCTTCGATAGCTCTTTTCTTCATCATCACCCATTGGTGCTTTTTCGGGCTTGCGTTTGGTGAGCCGACGCAACCTACCGTAAACGATTCGACCCGACTTCTTCCCACCCCTCCGATTCGGGAGTTTCTCGAATCGAAATGCATCGATTGCCATACCGGCTCTGACGCCGAAGGTGGATTGGATCTTTCGAAGTTTACGAACCTTCCCTTGAATCATGGCGTCGATCCCGAGACGACTCGGGATACCCTTACGACCTGGGTTCGGATCTACGACCGAGTCAACCAAGGTGAAATGCCCCCTCGCGACTCTCTAGAGGATCAAAAACCCAAACGAGGTGATCCAAGGGGGAGGCAACGCGAGAGGCAGAATCCCCCTCCTCGCAAACTAGCTCATTCCAGAGAGACGGCTCGTTTTCTCACCTCGACCGAGAGTTGGGTCAAGGATTACCAAGCCGATCAGTTCAAGACCTCGGGGCGCGTCCAAGGACGTCGCCTGACCAATCTTCAACTCGAACGAACCCTTCATTCTCTCCTCGGCACCGACATCCCCCTCGCAAAAGGCTTTGCTGACGAAGCGAAGGTGGATGGATTCCATTCGATCGCCGAAGGACAGGCGATGTCTCACTTCCAGTTGGAGCAGCACCTACGAGCTGTCGATCTTGCCCTCGACGATATCTTCCAAAGGATGACCTCGGCAAACGAAAAACCCTTTGTCAAGAAATTCACGCCGAACCAAATCGCGATGCGTAAACCGGGCCAACGGAATCGGGAACCGGAACTTTTCGACTCTAAAGCGGTCGTCTGGAACGCTCGTACGATCTTCTACGGTCGTATGGCGATTACCACCTCTCCCGAAGATGGTTGGTATCGCTTTAAAATCCGAGCGACATCTCTCAACACACCTGAAGGGCATGGTGTTTGGTGCAGCGTTCGGAGTGGTCGATGCGTTTCCAATGCCCCTCTCTTGGAAACCTTAGGTGGCTTTGAAGCGACCGATACCCCCCGCGAATGGACCTTCGAGGGGTGGCTCCCTAAAGGGGAGATGCTTGAGGTGCGCCCTGCCGATGCCACTCTCAAGGTAGCACGGTTTGACGGGGGGCAAGTCGGAGCGGGGGAAGGAACTTCCCAGAAAGTTCCTGGTGTCGCGATTCACGAAGTCCACATGGAGCGTATCCACCGCGGCCCCGATATCGAGTCCACTCGGAAAATACTCTTAGGGGACTTTGCCTCCGAAATAGTCCCCCAGGCCACCGACAAGAATGAGAGTAAAAAACAATCTGATGCACCGAAGCGGGGGAATCTAGCGATCCGCTTGGAGGTGCAACGCTTGATGCAGCACTTTGCGAACAAAGCGTTTCGCAGGCCGGTCCCCCTCCAGGAACTAGCGCCGTATGTCGATGTTACGACAAAGCGTCTCATCGACGGCGATCCTGCGGATGTGGCACTCCGTAGTGGGTATCGAGCGATTCTTTGTTCTCCGAGATTCCTGTATTTCACGGAAACACCTGGAGAATTGGACGACTACGCGATCGCAGCGAGGCTGAGCTATTTCCTCTGGAACGATCTTCCCGACGAGAAGCTCACGACGCTTGCAGCCCAATCTCAATTGCGTCAAACGGAGGTCTTGGGTCAAGAGATTCAGAGGATGCTCAACGATCCTAAAGGAGCGAATTTTGTTCGGGACTTCGCCGATCAATGGCTCGACCTTTCCGAAATCGACTTCACCGAACCCGACCCGAAGCTCTACCGAGACTTTGATCTGATGGTTCAGCATGCGATGCTGGAGGAAACGCGCACCTACCTGCAAAAGCTCCTCGACGAAAACTTGAACATTACCCATCTCGTCGACTCAAGCTTCACGATGCTCAACAGTCGGCTGGCGCGTTTCTACGATATCCCCGAAGTGCAAGGAGATCATGTTCGCGTCGTGAACCTACGCCCCGAGGATCAACGGGGTGGTCTCTTGACCCAAGGCTCGATCCTTAAGGTGACCGCGAATGGAACGACGACCTCCCCGGTTCTCCGAGGAGTCTGGGTTTCCGAGCGAATCCTTGGTGAACATATTCCACCACCTCCGACGAACGTAGCCGCGATTGAACCGGACATTCGCGGGGCGACCACGTTGCGTGAACAACTGGAATTGCATAAGTCGAATACGTCGTGCGCTTCATGCCATGTGAAGATCGATCCACCCGGTTTCGCGTTAGAAAACTTTGACCCATCCGGAAAATGGCGAACCCAGTATCCTGCCGCAAGAGGGGTGAAACGCCCCAAGGTCGATCCAAGCTATGAAGGTCCCGACGGGCAGAAGTTTCGAGATTTGACGGAATACAAACAAATCCTCGTGAAGAATCCCGAACGCCTCGCCAAGAACTTCGCGGAGCAAATCATCGCCTGTGGGACGGGTACACCGGTTCAATTCGCGGACCGGGCAGAACTGGATGCGATCCTTCGCCAAGCCTCCAAAGCGAAGTACGGAATTCGATCCGTGCTCGAAGCCACTTTAATGAGCCCCCTGTTTCTTTCCAAATAGAGTGAAGCCATGCCAGTCAACGTAGGAACGTTTGTCAACAGCCGCTTGGATCGTCGAACGATTCTCAAGGGAGCGGGAGTTTCCATGGCGTTGCCCTGGCTCTCGGCGATGCATCGAGCATGTGCCTCGGAAAATGCAGGGCCAACGCATCGGTTTGTATCGATGACCCTCGGTTTAGGACTCGTTGCGGACAATCTGAATCCCAAGGAGGCTGGGCGAGACTACCAACCGAGCCTTTACTTAAAGCCGATCGACGACCTCCGAAACCAGTTCACCGTTATATCGGGTAGCTCTCATCCTGGAGTAACGGGTGGGCACCGTGCGGAAGCGAGTTTGCTTACCGCTAACCCTGTCGGGAGCTCGGGAAAAGCAAGAAATACGATCTCGATCGATCAATTGATGGCGAAACATCTCGGGCAACAGACACGGTTCCCATCTCTCGTCGTAGGGAGCTCTGGGAGTTCGAGTCCTTCCTATACCGATAGTGGCTCGATGGTCCCCTCGGAATCCTCTCCTGCACGGCTGTTCAATCAACTGTTCGTCGACGACACCCCCAAACAGAAAGCGATCAAGGAGAAGCTGGTCCAAGAAGGGCGGAGCATTATGGATTTGGTTGCCGACGATGCGAAGCGATTGTCGCGATCCCTCGGAAGTGGTGATCAAGACCGACTCGACGCTTACTTTACGAGCGTTCGTGAGTTGGAGAAGCGAATGGCCGAGAATCAAGCTTGGGCAAACCGACCGAAGCCAAGACCAAAATCGCCGGTCCCGATCGATATCACCAACAACAATGACTTCATCGGTCGACAAAAATTGATGTGCGATGTCATTCGGCTGGCGCTCCAAACCGATTCGACTCGATTTATCAGCTACCATCTCGGCGGAAGTGGTGGTGTGGTTCCTCTCCCTGGTGTCGAGGAAGGATACCATGCGCTGAGCCACCACGGGCTGGATCAGGAAAAGCTTGAGCAACTAGCGATCGTAGAAACAGGAATCGTAGCGGCTTGGGGGCAATTCCTTCGGGAGCTCGCGTCGACCAAAGATCAGTACGGGAACTTGCTCGATTACACTTCAGTCCTTCTCACGAGCAATCTCGGGAACGCATCGAACCACAGCAACAAAAACATGCCTGTTCTGTTAGGTGGCGGCGGTTTCAAGCATGGTCAGCACTTAGCTTTTGATCAGAGCAATAACTACCCTCTTCCCAATTTATTCGTTAGTCTTCTGCAACGGGTCGGATTGGAAACCGACCGCTTCGCCAGTGGCACATCGACGATGAGCGGTCTGGAGTTTGTGTAATCTGTGAGCGGCGAGGTTTAAGGTGTAAGTAGAGAGGCGGCGTATAGTAGCGAGAGATCTGTATATATCTGCTCCCCTCGCTTCTTCCCGTTTAGGAACTGTCCCGAAATAACTTCCGCGTTTTTAGTCTTGGCACGCGCCGCGCTTTATATCTCTGCTCCCCTCGCCCCGCTTCGGGGAGAGGG
>CAYMXM010000026.1:0-13235 GCA_964394065.1 uncultured Pirellula sp.
GGCTTTGATTGGAAGCGTTGTTTAACGGAATGAATTCCGTTCTACGTTGCTGCGAGCCGACCTCTAAAGCGCGACGCGGGCTAGGACGCCAAAGCGGTGTCCGACGGGGACGAGCACCGGTCGGACAAGAAGCGAATCAGAGAACAAAACTTGCTCAGCAATAGCTAAAAGGCGCTAATCGTGTTTGCCTTTCAGGTGTCTCAGAGCTCGATAGAACATCAAGATGATTCCGCTGGCAAAAATTCCGAAAACGAGCCCAGCAAATGAACCTATCAACGCTCCACCGTACCACGGAAAATCCGATTCGGGAATCAACGCGGCACCCACCCCCCCTGCTATGGAAACAATCAGAACTGAAACGATTACGAATATGGCTTGGAACTTATTGTCGCTCCATCGCACGTTGACCCCGGTAACGGTATCGGTCACGACATTGTAGGCAGCACGCTCGGATGAGAGCGGCTTGGTCGGATTCTCCGTTTTCGTTCGCTCCAGGACTTCGGGTGGTTCAAACGGATTCTCTGTCATCGCTTCCTCTTCTTTCTACTTCCCCAAGCGCTCGATCGCTTCATCGGCCCAGGGGCTTTGAGGGGCGAGTTGGATGAAACGCAGCCAGTGTTGACCTGCGGTTTCTTCATCTCCGGTTTCATCCAGACAGCGCGCGAGATGGTAGTGAACGTCTGGGTAGTGATCGTCCTTTATTAAAGCCCCCCGAAAGGCGGCGATTGCGAGTGAAGTCGCTCCCGTTTCTGCAAGGACGCAACCTAAATTAACCCTCGCCTCGATGAAATCTTCGTCGAGCTCAATCGCATTGTAGTAGCGTTCTCGGGCCGCATGAACCTCCCCCTGCCGATAGAGAAGCTCCGCGAGCTGGAAGCAGACCTCGGCGTGTAGTCCATACCTAGCCAGAACAACACGATACCATTCGATCGCTTCGTTTAGTTGCCCTATATCTTCGAGTTCTTCCGCCATGCGAAGAAGATCCTCGCGCGTCCAATTCTCCAGATCGTCGGGAACTTCTTTGAGCATGGACTCGTCGTCGTTCGGCGGAGCGTATGCAGGTTGCGCGGCGAGGACGATCGGAAGGGAATCATCCCCAACCCCTTCGCCATCCTCTACATCGAAATCGAGATGCAGCTGACCGTTCGCTCCCAACAAACATCCACCCTGCCTCAGCAACAATCTCCTCCCGTCTACAACGAGATCCAAATCCATGAGGGACTTTCTCTCCACCCATGGCTTGAAATTCGCAAGCTGCTTGGCGATGTCGACAGGACGAGCCCCTTTATTGACCCACGCCGCAAGCTGCTTCGCATTCTGAACCTGTTCAAAGTCAAAGTAGGGGAGGCGATGCGCTACTTTGAACGAAGTCAACAATCCCATCCGATGCCAACGGCGAATGTTGCGAACGGGAGTTTTGAGAAAGCCAGCCATCATCGCTGGCGTGTAGAGCTGTTTGATGTTCTGTTCGGCGAGCGAAGTTTGTTCGTCTGTCACAATCAATCCCGGGGTCGAGAGGGATCAAGCGATATTCCCCAGGTCTGCATTTCACTCAGGAGAGATTGCTTGGTCATGTCGAACTGCAATGGGGTCACCGATACGTGGCCACTGGATAAAGCCGTTAAATCCGTTTCGTGTTCCGTGGGGCGCGGGGGTGGGTCGTTGGTCGACCAGTAGTAGTTTCGCCCTTTCGGGTCTTGACGCTTGATGAAATGATCACCGTAGCGTTCTACCCCCATCGGCACGCAACGAACCTGAGGCATCACCCCAGTACTATAAAGCTTGGTCGCGGCGGTTGGGATATTGATGTTGTATAAATCTTTCCGATCACCTTGTCCATCGAGTATCTGACGAATCAATGCGAGCGCGATCTGGGCCGCCGATTCGAAATCCGCATGCGGATCCTCTTCCAGGGATACGGCGATGCTTGGCAAGCGAAAGAAAGCTCCCTCGATGGCGGCAGCGACAGTCCCCGAGTAGAGAACGTTGATTCCCGCGTTCAAACCGCCGTTGATCCCACTCACGATCAGATCGATGGAGCCCTGCGCGAGCTCCGAAACACCGAGCTTGACGCAATCCGCAGGGGAGCCCTCCACGGCCCAACCACGAAAATGTTCCCCCTCGAAGATCTCTTTACAGGTGAGAGGGGTGAGATAAGTAATCGAATGACCGACGCCACTCTGTTCGGTCGCAGGGGCGACGACAAGGACGTTTCCTATCGATTCGAGCGCTCGACGCAGGGAGCGAAGTCCAGGGGCATAGATACCATCATCGTTTGCTAAAAGGATATTCACGCAAGGACCCTGGAGCGGGTGAAGGAGCTACGTCGCTTCGTCTCGCAGTCCCAGTCGCTCCAACCAGCGTCCTGTCTTCTTAGGCTCGTAGGAGGCCGTGTCCAACGGAGAAGACGGGGGGGGGGAATAGGAATGCTGCATCGCTTCGACGCTTTGAATCTTGTCTTGTAACTCAAGCCGTTCACGCGCTAGCTTAGCACGCTCGAGCGACATTTCAATCTCACCTTGTCGTTGCTTTTGTTCCCAATCCTCGATTAGTATCTTGAGGCGTTCCCTTTCTTCCTGAATCAACGCATCGGAATCGATAGCTGCTGCAAAGGAAGCCGCTCCGACCGCGATCCCCTGACAAGCGGTCGCTTGCTCCGTAAGTAGATTCTTCAGCTCTTCGATCTCTTGATCCTTGCGCAGGAGATTCTCACTGGTTTGTTGAATGATCTCCTCGACCTCAAGCCGCTTCCTATCGTCGAAATCCGAGTCAGCCGACTCTTTTTCCAACTGCTCAATCCAAGCTTGTTTTTGAGACTCCCAACTCCAAGCATCTTTGGGGGGACTCGCCGCGCCGCTGGAATTTTTCACCGCCTCAGAGAGTTCGGTAATTTTGCGTCGCAGATCGCCGTTCTCATTTTTCGCTTCTGTGAGCTGCTTGCGAAGCGTGGCCAAAGCGGCCTCGTCTACCTCTGTGTTTCGGCGGCTTGCAGCGGAATCGATCACTTCCTGCAGTTCAACCACATGATGCCGAAGTCGACTGATCTCATCGTTCAACTCAGCTTCGCGGACGCGGCAGTCATCTCGGACGGCTTGCGTTAGTTTCTCTGGATTTTGCGCCTCCATTTGGAGGGTCAGAGCCTCGAGTTCCGATCGCGTGTTTTTGTAGAGAGATTCTAGCTGAATGTTCTCTTGTTCCAGCTCTAGGAGACGCGATTCCAACGCCTCGAACTGGGGTTGCGTGTCGAGCGCAGCGGATTGAGCAATTTTCGATTCGGCCTCTTCGATGGCCACTTGCAGCTGTTTCTCAAGCTTCTCAATCTCGGAGCGTTCTCGTTGCAGATCTCCCGCTTGGCGAATCAAAGCCTCTAGTTTTTGATCGACCAACTCCAGCAACTCGATGCTCAGTCTCGGTGGCTCTATCTCCTGTTGCTCACCATCGATTGGGGCCCCCTGGGCGTCCGTCTCTTCAATTTCAGACTCGTCCGTTGCAGCCTTTACGATTTCAGCTTCTGCAATTTCAGCTTGTACGGCTTCGGTCTCGACGAGGTCGGCCTTCTTCTGTCCGAGGGGAGGCGCTGGAGTGTTGTCGACGGAGGGTTCGATTGGCGCAGGGAGTGGCTCTGCCGGTAGCTCGATAGATTGTTGGATCGATTCTTCGATGCTCTGAATGCTATCGAGCGCGCTGGGATACGAAGGGGGCGAATCGGGGGGCGCCTGGATTTTTTGAGCCAGCGTTTCCTCGGAAATTGGCTTGGTTCGGTAACCGTCGGACAGAGTCGTAAAAGTTCGTCGCCGCTGATGATTTTCGGGAGGAAGGCAGCTGTCTGACATAATAAGAAACGTCGTATCGATCAAAGGCTAGAAATACCGCATTGAAACGATAGGTTACGTGAGCTTCTTAGGGAGTTGTTATGCGAGATTCACGAAAGGGATTCGTGGATAAGTCGATTCGGTATATTGGATTGTGCGGGTAATGCGGATAAAATCGACTAGGTAATGACAAAACAAGAAACACCCAATATCTCGGACTTGAGCTTCGAAGAAGCGATTGCATCCCTAGAACAGTCCGTTCGAAAGCTTGAAGGGAATTCACTCGGGTTGGAACTATCTCTGGCGGAGTACGCCAAGGCGACGAATTTGATCGCCCACTGCCAGAAGCAACTCTTTGAAGCTAAAAGTTCAATCGAACAGCTGAAAAGTGTCACGCGAAGCGGAGCTGCGGTAACGGAGACTTGGGAGGAACCAGAACCCTCCGAAGAGCCTCGTTCGAAACGGCGTAAGCCGGGTTGATTTTTAGCCACGGAATGCACGGAATGCACGGAAGACACGGATGGAAGACTAAAGGCTTAAGGCTAAAGACTTAAGGAATCAGAGGAGAGGTGCCTAACGGATTGGGGCTAAGGAAATTGTCGAAATGACTACCTAGTTTGGCGTGGGAGCGTGGCATGGGCGTCTCGCCCATAGGGTTAGGCTGTTTGGCCGACGCGTAAGCGAGGCCCGAAAATCACCACCCGTGGCGTAAGCGAGGGACAGCGCTGGCAACTAGGTATCCATCCAAGGTCTCATCGCACGCCCTTCGTGCCTCAGGGACGTGCCACCCGGCGCCTGAGATATTCCCGATAAGGGCTACGTGCACTCGCGACGCTGTCCCTCGCTTACGCCACGGGTTGTGATGGGGGAGAGGATCTCAGCGCGAGCGTGTATCTTGGGCTGCCCTGAGATGGGGGCGTCCAAGGCGTTTAACGGGGGGAGGAGCTGGGGAGGTTGTTTAACGGAATGAATTCCGTTCTACATTGGGGGCCCCTCTTATCCGTTTTATCTGTGTAATCTGTGGTTCAAAAAGCTTTATTCGTCTGCTAGTTCTGTTGGAAACTGCTGTCGCAGTCGGCGGAGGCGGATGCGGTTGCCGGCGGCTTGAGGGGTTTCTGCGTAGCGGTACTCTTCCGCCGCCTGTTTGACCTGCGAGACTTGTTCGTACATCCGCCCGAGAAGGTAATGGGCTTGGGGATGCCAACGCTCTGTTCCAGGAACCTCCAACGTTCTTTTCGTCAACCAGTCGATCGCGGTCTCTGGTTTCCCCAGATCACTATTGGCCATCGCTAGAAAAATTCCGATGTCAAACTTCGAACGACGGAAGAATCCTTGCGCTTGCTGGAGACGATACTCGAACATTTCCATCGGCTCGAATTGACCTCGAACAATTCCCAGTTCGTACTGAATGGAGCGATCTACCATCAACTCTTTGAGTGTCTGTTCGTCGACACGGAAGTCCATATAAGTTCGCAACGCGCCCGACTCATCGATCGTGCTCTCGAATTCTCCCCGAAAGTGCTTGAGGCGAGCGCGGCTTATCGGAGTGTCGATGATGAACGACCCGAATTGTTCCATATACTGCATTGAGAAGGGAGATTTCTCGGTGAGACGTTGACGCAAAGAGGTGTTATAAGCTTGTCCAAGCCAAGGGATGTTCCAAAGCCGAACGGAGAGGTCTCCATCGATTCCCTTGATCCGTGCCTCAAACGCATCGGCATCCATGCTGATCCGGAATCGATTCTCCCCCGTAAGGGATCGCTCCAAGGTGTACATGGTGCGACTCACGGCAAAAGGTTCGCAATCGACGAGGGCGACGAGAGTCTCGAGATTCTTTTGTTCGATCGGATAGTTGAACAAGCCTGGAACATTGGCGCGACGCAATACGTTGGGATTGGTCTTCGCCTCCTTAAGGGTCGCAATCCCATTTCCTGTCTGGCTCGGGATCGGCAGTCCCCACTGAGGCTCGAAGAGGTACAGCTCTTCCCCGATCGGAACGGCGACGCACCAAAGTCGCAACGAAGCGTTTTCAACAGCCCCTGTTTGACTCGGTATCGCGAGAACGATGCTGTCGATTCCCTGGCTAAAGAGGAGCTGGGTAAAAACACGGGCCCGTTGCCAACGGTCTCCTCGCGCAAACATCATCGTCTGCCAAGGAAGTTGCCTGTAGATGGGAGCATCGTCGGCGAGAGGTAAATCTCCGTTGGTCACCAGAGACTCCGCATCTGAAGGAGCTCCGATCAAACTGATGTTGCAAACAGCCCAGTCGAAAAGTTTAAGAGTCGACTCCAGTTGGATCGCTTCTTCACCGGACAAACTCTTCTGCTGCTCTGCAAGCCAGTCCGCAAAGAGCCCATCTTTGTACGGCTTCGCGAGAACCCACTGGCATACTTCGGTCAGCATCTTGCATTGCAACAGGTACTCGCATTCGGGCTCGCCAAAATCGAGTTTGCTCAATCGATTGGAGAACTCGATCGTTCTCAGAGAGGGAGCGATCGAATCGAGCAACGCTGGAGAGTTCCATTCGGGGGGGGACTGGAGGTTCTTGGACCAGGTATTGAGTTCGGTCCGAATCTCTTTGAGGGCGGCGATACGATCGAGCCGGATCAACTGAGGGAGATATTGAAACGCTTCTCGAATCGAGTCGCGACGCTCTTGCGAGAGGGTCCTCTCCGATTGGATCTTTTGTAGCTTGCGCTGATTCTCGTTCTCGCAACCTGCCGCAAAGAACGAAACAGCTCCGAGTAAACTCGCGAAGAGGGTCTTGGGAGGAATGCGAGTTTTCATAGAGGTCAATTCGATTCGAAATAGGGCGAGGGGAGCGGAAACCGTGGCCCAGACTGAAAAATTACGTTAACCACGGTTTACTGGTTCGCCAGATCGCATGGACTCGTTGGAGCACCCCGGCAAAATCAGCTAAAGGGACCATGTTGGGGCCGTCGCTCGGACTTTGACTCGGGTCGGGATGGGTCTCGAAAAAGAGGCCATCGACACCGACCGCTGCGGCTGCGCGCGCGAGAGGTTCGACCATCGCTCGATTCCCTCCTGTCGCTCCTCCCAACCCACCCGGGTTTTGCACGGAATGCGTTGCATCGAAAATCACGGGAACTCCAAACGATCGCATGATCGGCAAGGAGGTCATGTCGTTGACGAGCCGACCGTATCCAAAGAAGGTACCTCGCTCGCAGAGAGCCACACCTCCGGTACCGTGCGCCTTGGCCTTCCCCACGACATATTCCATATCGTTCGGCGCCATGAACTGCCCCTTCTTGATATTGAGCGGTTTTTGGGTCTGGGCACATGCGACGACCAAGTCGGTCTGCCTTGCCAAGAATGCAGGGATCTGCAGGAGATCGCACACCTCGGCGACCGGGGCCGCTTGATCGGGCAAGTGAACATCGGTGGTCACCGGACATCCCACTCGGTCCTTGACCCGTTGCAGAATCTCAAGTCCATCGTCGATCCCGGGTCCACGGACACTGGTTGAACTCGTCCGATTGGCTTTGTCGAACGACCCTTTGAAGACGTACTCTACTCCCAGCAGATCGCACTCGGACTGAACCCGTTCTGCGATCGCCAGCGAGAGCTCGAGCGACTGCAGAACGCAGGGTCCTGCAATCAACAGCATCTTCTCCGAGGGGAACGACTTCCCCCCAATCGAAAAGGGCTTGATCGCTTCACTCACGGTCGCGTCACACTCGGTCGCTAAGGAAAGGAATCGAAATCAAGGTTCCATCCTTATCGCGACATTCCATCTCGAGATGCTCGGGAAACAGCGTGTCGCTTCCTAGAATCAAGACGTGTACCCCCGTCGCTTCCTCCAATTTGATGAGATCGCGACGTTTTCGATTGTTCAGATAAGCCGCGACGTTTTCGTTGACCTTCACCACGACGCGCGTTGCTCCAGGCAATTGGCAAGCCATCATGATCAATCGAGTGACTTCGATCGACATGCTCTCTGCCGTCTTCACGAGGGAGCGACCACGGCAGCATGGGCAGTCTTCATAGACGCTTCTCTTGAAGCTCGGTCGAATGCGTTGCCGCGTCATCTCGACCAAGCCAAAGGGGCTGGTTCGAAGAATCTTGGTCCGGGCTCGATCCCGTTTCATCGCGTCTCGAAGAGTCTTCTCCACTTTGCGACGGTGGCTCTCCTTCCGCATGTCGATGAAGTCGTTGACGATCACGCCACCCAGGTCTCGCAGGCGAAGCTGGCGCGCGATTTCTTTCGCAGCTGCCACATTGAGGTGAAACGCATTCTCTTCGGCGTTCTCTTCGCCTCCTCGAAAGTTGCCGCTGTTCACATCGACTGCGACCAACGCTTCGGTCTGATCGATCACGATCGACCCACCACCCTTGAGAGGAACCACGCGCTGGTGAATGCTCGCGATCTCCTTCTCAAGTTTGTAGTTGTGAAAGAGGGGCTCGGTTCGATCGTAGCGCTGCAATCGATCTGCGAAGCGAGGCATGACGAGCTCTAGAAACTCTTTCGCTCGTGTATATGCGTTCTCTTCATCGACAATGATCGAATCGATATCGTCGGTGAAGGTATCTCGAATCGTCCGAATCATGATGTCACTCTCTTCGTAGACATCGCAGGGAGCGGGAGTGCTCTTGATCCTCTTGACGATGACCTTCCAGAGACGAAGGAGATAAGCGACGTCGCGTGAAAGTTCTTTGCGAGTTCGATCTTGCCCGGCGGTTCGAACGATGAACCCGACCCCTTTAGGGAGTTGCAGGTCCAGCATCATGCTTCGGAGTTTTCGCCGCTCATCCTCATCTTCAATTTTGCGAGAGACGCCGACCCGTCCCAAGGCTGGCATGAGGACCAGATAACGACCGGGGATGCTGATGTAGGTCGAGAGAGTTGGTCCTTTGGTCCCAATCCCTTCCTTGATCACCTGCACCATGACTTCATCGCCGCGCTTGAAGATCTCTTGGATCGGTGGTTTGAAGCGAGGTCGTCCGCTTCGGAGCTTGCCGCCGCGTTGCTGCCGACCATTTCGCTGCGGCTTCTTTTCGTAGTCGTCGTCCGAATCCTCACCATCCTCACCGTCGGTATCCACGCCGGCGAAGTGTTCGTCCATGATCTCTTCTGGATCGTAACCTGCTTGGCGGAAGTATTGAGGTTCGATATCGCTGATGTGCAAGAAGCCGTTTCGTCCGACACCGAAGTCGACGAAGGCGGCTTGAATGCTCGGCTCGATATTGACGATCTTCCCTTTATAGATGTTGCCGACCCAGTTGTTTTGGCTGGTCCGTTCTGTGTAGAGTTCTTCCAGAACTCCGTCTTCCAGGAGGGCGATACGGCACTCCTCCATCTGGGAGACATTGATTAGCATTTCCTTTTTCATCGAAATTTGGGTCCTTTCCCTAGTTCGCGTGCAGTCGATGTCCACTCGGCGAGATCCTCGATTCAAGGATAGGACTCGCTGAGCCACATGCTGCGATCGCCCATATGGGGGCTTTTCGCGATTCTTAAAGTTTGTTGACGTACTTGTATCTGTATTCTTAGTCGTTTGCCGTATAGGCGAGCGTTTGCTGTCCGACCGGGGCTTGTCCCCGTCGGACACCGCTTTGGCGTCCTAGGCTTGCAAAACGATTTCGGGCACGAGCCCGGCTAGTTGGTTCATCAAGAAGGCATCGACTTCGCGGGCGGTAGAGAGCCTTAGAGCTCTCCATGCCATCGCTTCGCATTGCCCGATCGTGACCGATCGGATCGCCTTTTTGAGAATTGGAATCGCTGCTGGAGCGATGCTCAGCGTACGAATTCCCATCCCGACGAGTAGGAGCGCATAAGCAGGGTTATTGCTCATTTCGCCACAAACGCTCGTCGATTTGTTGTGTTCTGAGGAAACCTGCAGCGTCCGCTGAATCAATCGGAGAACTGCGGGGTCACACGCTTGGTAGAGATCGGCAACCGATTCGTTGCTTCGATCGACCGCGAGTGTGTATTGGGTAAGGTCGTTGGTACCGATGCTAACGAAATCGATCTCTTCGATAAAGGAATCGAGCATCAAGACAGCAGCGGGGACCTCGACCATCATTCCGACCTGCAGGGAGTTCGGAATCTGTTGCCCCTCCGACTCAAGGTCTTCAGCAACTGTTCGGAGGAGGAAGCGAGCGCTTCGCAGTTCATCGAGCGTTGTGATCATCGGGAACATCACCCGCAGGTCACCAAGACAAGCTGCCCTCAGGAGCGCTCGAACTTGGATTCGGAAGAGGGCTGGGTTCCGCAGACTTAAGCGGATGCTTCTCAGACCGAGAAACGGATTGTTTTCCGGTTCCATCAGGCGTGTCATCCCCATCTTATCCGCCCCTAGATCCAGGGTCCGGATGACGACGGGGCGATTTTGCATGTCGCGTACAACGCGTGCATAGGCTTCGTAATGCTCCTCCTCCGTAGGCTCATGGCTGTGCCCCAGGTAGAGGAACTCTGTTCTGTAGAGCCCAACACCGTCGGCCCCCCGCGCAATACACGCAGCCGCTTCGTGGGGGAACTCGACGTTGGCCATCAAATTGATCCGAACTCCATCGCTCGTGGAGGCAGGAAGATCGCGGATTTCTTCCAGTTGCGTCGCAATCGATCGGCGAAATTGACGGCGTTCAAGGTATCGCTGGCGAGTATCTTCATCGGGGGAAACGATGATGCGTCCGAGATGGCCGTCGATGATGACTTCATCGCCACTTCGGATGTTGTGAAGAAAATTCCCGACGCCGACAACCGCAGGAATCTCCATCCCGCGCGCGACGATCGCTGTATGGCCACCGGGACCACCTGCTTCGGTACATATCCCGAGAACTTTTTCCCGGTCGAAGGCTGCGGTCTCCCCGGGTGTCAGGTCATGGCTGACGACGATCGCCTCATGAGGGATCTGGGTCAACGTCGCCATCGGTTGACCGGTGAGTTGTTCGAGAAGGAGTCGTTCGACGTCTCGAACGTCGTTGGCCCGTTCCGCTAAGAAGCTGCTCGGGGACTTTCGAAAGGCAGCTGCATATCGGGTAAAGACCTCGCTCACTGCGTACTCGGCGGAGTAAGCGCGCTTTCGAATCAAGCTCTCAAGCTCCGACTTGAGATGGGGATCGAGAAGGATCTGTTGTTGGGCCGAAAAGATCCCGCCGAGATGTTCCCCGAGGGTTTCCGTGGTCGATTGGAGATTCTCTTCTAGCTTTCGGGTCGCGGCTAGAATCGCATCGTTGAGCCGTTTCCACTCCCCTTCGCTTTCCCCCGGTTTGATCAAGCATCGGGTGATGCGATAGCCTTCGCGGTCGAATACCAACGCCCGTCCAATAGCCACTCCCGGAGAGACTGCGATCCCTTGCAACTCAAGCATTCTGTGGGGCTCTACCTCTAAACTGGACCCGTAGAAAGATCATGTCCTGGCGTCGCTGAAGGTTCGTCGAATTGAACTTCAAACAAATGGCGGATCGTCTCGATCGCTTGCTCGGCATCCGGTCCTTGCGCGCGAAGCGTCAGTTCGCAACCTTCCATGGCGGCCAACGTCAACAAGCTCAGGATGCTGCGGCAATCGGCGACTTGCCCGGCACGTTCGAGTTCGATCTGACATTGAAAGGAGGAAGCAGTGCGCACCAACTTATCCGCGGGACGCATGTGGAGTCCCTCGGGGTTCTTAACGACAACGACGCAGTGCTGTATCGCGGAGCTCATGATTTCTTACGAACCGAACTGGTTGGTATCCGCTTCCTCGAGAAGCTGAAGGATATCTTCTGCGGTCTTGGATTGGCGGAGAAACCGGCAAAAAGTGTCGTCCCTCAATTGTCGAGAGATGTTTTCCAAAGCTCGCAGGTGATCTCCAGGGCGATCCGGGGGAGAGACCAGGAGGAAGAAGAGGGAGGCGTCGTGCCCGTCGAGCGAATCGAAGTCCAATCCGGCCTCGCTCACCCCGACAGTCCCCACAAGCTTTTCAACGCTCGCGTGTTTGGTGTGAGGGACGGCAACCCCTCGCCCGATCCCGGTGCTACCGAGCTCTTCACGCTTCATGATCGCCTTGATGATATCGGCGCGATCGGATTCCCTGATTTCACCAGCTTCGACGAGGGCGTCGACCATCTCGGAGATAACCCCTTCTTTGCTGGTAGCAGCGAGCTGGGCACGGATGGCCTTGGGGGAAATAAATGCAGAAAACTTCATGGACCTAAAAATCCTTCCAACGCTTGCGCGGCTCCTCGGAATTACGGAGCTTCTTTATGGGAAACTAGTGACTACGCCTCCGTCGGCATCTGCGCCAACGGAGGGATCTTTTGATAAGTTCGAGAGAAGGCCTAGACGTTCCCACCGCCGGAGTGCTTGACTCCGGCAGCTTTGTGTTCGGTCACCTTCTCTTTGTGTTTGCGAATTTGCTGCTCCACCTTGCCAATCGTCAAGTCCAAAGCGGACAAAATCGTTTGCGATTGGGTGGAAGCGACGAAATCGGGGGCATGCTCAGCAGATACGTTAATTTCTACCGAAGGCTTGTCTAGGTTCTCAAGATCGACGGTGACCTCAATGGCGTTGATACGATCGAAAAGTCGTCGAACTTTCTCCACTTTCTCGACGATGATTTCCTGATCTTCGGACTTGAGATGTCCATGTCGAGCGGAAACGTTGACTTGCACGGGTGAATCTCCAATGAGGATCGAAATGATGGATGGATATCGAAAAATACGTAGGCAACGCAATCGGCCGGTACTTCCATCCGCCCGAATTGTAACTCCTTTACAATTCCCTCACAAATACCCGTCACCAATACACGCCAGGATTCTGCCTCATCCGTTCAACTTTTTTCCATTGATCAGGAGTTGGATTTTTAGGAGGGCGGTGGCGGTTGGGGCGTGTGTGATGACGCTGTCGAGGACCATTTGAACTGCGGCTTCAAACGGAATGCTGACCCGCTCGATCTGTTCAGTCCCCTCCGGCGAGGCCTCTCCCCACCGAAGGTTGCTTGCCTGATAAAGGAGCGTTGGTGAGCTTAAAGCCGAAGTCAATGGATCGACAGCCCCCAGTGGCCGGAGCTCTTCCGCAAAGATCCCGAGCTCCTCCTGGAGCTCTCTGTAGGCTGTGCTCTCCCCCGTTTCCCCCTCTTCAATCCCGCCGCTAATCCCCTCGATCGTGACCCGCCCGACGGCGTAGTGGAACTCCCGCGTGAGATGGACGATCCCGTCGGCATCGACCGGAATGACGCAGACCCCCGGTTTTATTCGAACGGTAGAATAAGTGCCAGCAAGCCCGTCGGGGCGAATCACGTCGTCCTTCCGAAGGGATAACCAAGGGTCGTCATAGACCTGATGCCGTTCCTGTATCTGCCACGGCCCATGCTGCTCGTATTTAAAAGTGCTCATGGGGGACTATTCTACACAGGAGGCGTTTCTAGCTAAATCTGCGGTAATCGGCGAAATCCGCAGATGAATTCTTTATCCGCAGATTTC
>CAYMXM010000026.1:13335-20444 GCA_964394065.1 uncultured Pirellula sp.
CTCACCACTGCATTTCTTCGCCATGCCCACTAAATCTGCGGTAATCGGCGAAATCCGCAGATGAATTCTTTATCCGCAGATTTCGCAGATTATCGCAGATTGAGGACAGGACGTTTGATGGATGGGGCCTTCAAATAGAGGACCAGCTTGAGTCAGCAATCTAGTTACGGAGCCACAAAAGAGAGTGTTTCGCCAAAATGGAGCAAGTCTAAGAGGTCTGACACCTTTGGTTTTGCTACAAACTCAGTAACCCTGGAGCGACCGTGCAATCCTTCGTCCCTAGCACAGCCGAATTAAAGTTAACGCAGAGTCGCTGAGACGCGGGGGCGCAGAGAAGAAGAGCGTTCGATCTCTGCGCCTTCTCACCACTGCATTTCTTCGCCATGCCCACTAAATCTGCGGTAATCGGCGAAATCAGCGGATGAATTCTTTATCCGCGGATTTCGCGGATTATCGCAGATTGATGACAGGGCGTTTGATGGAGGAGCAGGATTGGAGATAGCGAGACATTGCATCATCCTGCAATAAATCCTGTCAAAAAAGAAAGAAGCTTCAAGAAGCCTGCGAATCGGCGTCGGGGGTGGCTTCGGGGGGATGGTCCAGGATGGTTTCTACGACAAAGAGAAGCTGTTCGAGACGGAATGGCTTGTAAAGAATCCCCTTGGGATGAAGCCCCGCTTGTCGCGCCTTCACGATGGAGTGACCGGGATCGTAACCAAAACCAGTCATCAAGGCCATCGGCACATAAGGCATCAACTTCTGCAAACGGATCATCAATTGATACCCGGAATAGTCAGGTAGTTTGATATCCGCGATGATCATCTGATAAGGTTCGTCCAAACACGCTTTGACCATCGCAACCGCTTCATCCCCGCAAGTGGCCGTCTCAACGACGCAACCATATCGCTCCAAAAGCGCGTGGGCTTGAAGGAGGACCTGATCGTCCGCATCGACGACCAAAATTCTCTTCCCTCGAAGTTTGGAGGGGCCTTCGGTAGGTCCCCCCACCGGACTGACATCGACAGGGGCCATCGATTGACCGATCGACTGGATCGATTTGCGCACCGATCGCGCCTTCGACAGGACACTTCGCAAACGCATCACCGTCTCCGGGTCGTGACCGATATACTTCTCCATGAGGTGGACCGCATCGAGAAGCAACGCGTCGATCGGAAGGGCGATTGCAGCGTGAATGGCTTCGAAACTCTGATGTGCTGCATCATTCCGCTGGGCGACGAGAAGCTCCAGGGTGTTCAACGCCACAGCGACATCCCGCGCAAAGATCTCAAGAAACTGCTGGTCGCTCGGGGAGAAAGAGTTGAGTTTCGGGCTCTCGACGTTGATCGTTCCGATCACGGTGTCGTGCAGGATGATTGGAACGGTGAGCGAACTCCTGGCCCCCTTGAAGGCTTCCAGATACATCGGATCCTTCGTCGCATCACGACAAAGATAGCTCTGCCCACTCGCCGCGACGAACCCGGTGACCCCATTGCCGTGAGGGCTCGCCATCAAGCGACGGTCGGCAGCGATTTGATCGATGCCGACAGAGAGAAGGGGGATCAAGTCACCCGTCGACTGCTCCAGAAGCCGAATCTCAATGACTTCGACGTTGAGCAAGTCCTGTGTGTAATGCCGGATATTCTCTTTAAGGAGTTCGATCCGCTGATCGACATCCATCAAGAAAATCTCATCCGGTTTAAGATCGGTAAGCTTTGCACCTGCTTGGTGAATCGCAGCGAGCTTCTGCTCCTGGAGTATCTCTTCAGTTACGTTGCTCACCGTAACAACGATCTTAGCAACGGAACGCTCCCCATTAGGTCCTTCTCCAGCAAGGCCCCCCCCCGAGAAGTGCGCGGTCGAGGGACTTCCCGTCGAAGCACTTCCCAATGGGGCGGCGTGGACATGGAAGTACTGTCCCACTTGCGTTTGGAAAGTGGAAGTTGCTTGCTGGCCAGAGAGGAAGCAAGTTTGAAGTGGACACGCCTCGGTCCCGAGAAGCTCGGGGTTTGCGAGGGCGGAATAGAAATTCTCCCCGATGCGGCTTACTCCGCCGGTCATGCTCTCAAACCAAGTGTTCGCCCAAAGGATCGTCATGTCCGATCCGATCATGGCGACTCCCTCAGGGAGACAGTTCAAAATATCTTCGGCAGCAATGCCTGCTACGCTGTTCTTCGCCACCCCACCCTCCAACGATATGCCGAATGGACTTGCTGCACAACTTTAGCCAAGTACCTTCACTCGCTATCCATTCAAATATAAAAGACTCTACACTTGGAGCAACTCGGATGTTGGGTTCTCCCCCCTATCTATGTCAAAAATCCTACGGAATTTTGGAAGAGGAGAGACGATACATCTTGTGCAGACTACGCAGGTGGAATCGCATTTGGAAAGATTCCGACCGATCAGAGCTCCCGTGTGGCGGAGTAACGAACGATGTTGTTAGCCGAGCGGAAGAGACAACACCACTGACCTCATTCCACCTCGCTTCGGTTTGTCGTAGGGTGTGTGAAGTGGTCGCGATTGCTATCCCAAACCCGGTTCGCACCCCATTCGCTCTTCCATCGCAACCATCCTCGCACTCCAAAGCGACCACGGAACACACCGGAGGAGGTAATCGGCGATGTTCGTGCACTAACGGGGGGGCATACACTTCCGGTGTGTTACGCGGTCTAAAGGGAATAACGGCCAATAGAGCTGACGTGGAAAGGGGCCTTTCAAGGCAAACCTCCATTGACGTTCCGACCGCTTCACACACCCTACAAATAATTGAAGAGCGACAGTTGATTGGAGTTGGCTAACAAGCGCAAACTCGCTTCGTAGGCTGCTTGCCTAGCGTTTAGTTCGGAAATCACAGAGAGCATGTCCGCGTCCATGAGTTTCGACTCGTTCTCCTTCAAGGCGAGGTTGTTATCCTCTTTAATGCTCCGCTGACTATCGATTCGCTGTAGATCCATCCCGAGCGATCCGCGCGCCAAGTTGAGCCGGGCTAAATCTTCATCGATGAGTTGTACCGCGCGGGCGATTCCACCTAGGTCTCCCGCTTCGATCGCGTCTCGGAACCGGGCTAGGGTGTTGAAGATTCCTTTCACTTCCTGTGGGTTCGGATCGCTTCCCACGACGACGTACTCTCCACTCTCCAACACGGAGGTGGAAACCGATTCCCCTTTGGGGACCAACCCAAGTTTCCACCCGACATCACTTCCCCCTGCGGAACGAATTTGCATCGGACCAGGATCGGGGACGATCGGGACAGCGAGAGGAGGTGTGGAAAGGGTGAGTCCGTTTTCGAACTGGTTCAAGGATGCGACGACCCGATTGGAAGGTGTCTGATTGTCGGGGTGGTTGTTGATGGCGTTGAGAACATCTCGAATCGTCACAGCTCCATCGAGATCGATACCCAGGTCGGTCCCGTCGTTTCGTCGGATCATCAAATCGGGGCCTTCGACTAGCTCTATCCCTTGCCCATGCCCCAATTCGCTGAGGCGAGTTTCACCGTGCAGCGATCGCAGCCCTAAGTCCGCCGCGAGGGTTCCGTTGCGCTCGCTGATCGAGAAATCGACACCACTCAATCGAGATTGCACGCGAAGGGATCGGCCATCCGGCGAAAGGGAAGCGGTCACATCTGCTCCCGAACGATCGAAGACATGGATCACATCCTCCACCGTAACGGCGCCCGCGAAATCGAGCTCGAAGGTTCGATCCCCTTGCTTCAATGTAAGACCATCCTCCCACTGGAACCCCGCACCCTCATTGAGCTGCGAAAGGAGAGTCGTCCGACGGGTCATCGGCTCGAGTTCCTTCCCCGTAATCGGGAGGGCTGGTGCCGCTTCCCAAGTCGCGATCCCGAGATCGGACGCCGTCCGTCCCGAAGCGACATCTTGAATTCGCAAGACCCCGGGGAGTCCATCCGTATACTGCACCGAGAGAGAACCATTGACGAGAGAGACACCGACCTCCCGCCCTCCTAACGTCACGTTTCCGTTGATTCCGTTGAGGATATCCCCCACGAACTCGGCATTCGCTAGGTCGATGGTGACCCGATCATCCCCGTTCGAGAACTGAATCGCTCCGGGAGGAATCCCCCGCCCTTCGTGCAGGTCGGCGATCCTCGTGTTGGGAGTTGCGATCGGGGCCAAATCGGTGCGGGAGATCAGTCCGTCCGACTGAAGCCCCAGCCCCTTTTGTCCCGTCACGTTATGCACCAAGTACTCCCCCCCGTCCGCAACAGAGAGGAGGTTCAAATCGTTTCCATTGAACAAAATTCCGCGATTGGTTTGGGATACCGTGGGAGTCGAGGTGACCCCTCCGGTAAAAAGATAGCGATCGAGATGTTTGGCATTGGCGACCGATTGTAAGCGTTGAATCGTCGTATCGATTTGATTCAACCAGATATCGCGTTCGTCACTGCTCACCAAGTTGGTCGAGGCCTCGATCCCCAACCCTCGTATCTCGTTGAGCAACGTCTGTGCGTTCGCGAGATGTGTTTCCGTGACGTTCAAGAACCCTTGGGCGGAGTCGAGGTTCTTGATCGTTTGCTCTTGGAACTCCATCTCCCGTTGAAGCCCGATCACGCGAATGGCCGCGGTTGGATCTTCGCTGGGGGAGGTGAACCGGAGACCGCTGCTCAATTGGTCTTGCAGCTTTTGAAGTTCACTCTTTCCAATTTGAGTTTGATACATCGATCGGTAGCGGACGTACGCATCGCTAACACGACCGGAGACGACTGGGTAAAAGGAACTTAGCATGGTGATCGCTATACGAGGTTGACTAGAGTGTTGAGCATCTCGTTGGCGACGGCGATGACGCGAGACTGCGCTTGAAACGCGCGCTGATACATCATCATCCGAACCGCTTCTTCATCGAGGTTCACTCCAGAGATTCCAAGGTGTTTCGCTTCCAGCGTCTGATAAAAGTTGCGCAGTCCGTCGGCAACTCCTTTTTGCGAGTTGATATCGCGAGTCGTTTCCGAGATGAGATTGTCGTAGATATCGTTGAGAGTCTTCCCACCGAGCTGAGAGCTAGGTTCGATGAAGGCTTCGGCGAGTTTCACGGCATTCCCCGATCCATTGGCCGTCCCGTCCGCACTAGCCGCCAAATAACTGGAGTCGCGAGCGACGACCTCGTTGACGCCGATGCTCGAGGCGGAGTTTCCAACAAAGAAAGTATTGATTCCCAACGCCGCGAGAACGCCGCTCGAATCGTTTGCAAAGCTAAAGGTGAGGGCTTCTGATTCCGAACGAATTTCAAATCGCCCATCGTTCGATACGCTCGCCCGGAGTCCGTCGACCGAATCGAGGTACGTGGCGAGTTGCTCAGCGGTTGTATCGGTGTTCAGTCCCTGCTGGCGAATGGGAACGTCGATCGTTCGGGTCTGCCGCGTTGTCACATCCATGATGTGGATTTGAAACGACCCGTTATCAATATTGAATTCGGGATTGGAGACTTCGAGAGGGAGGTCTGGCCGATTGATCGACGCAACACTGAGGACACTGTCGAATCCCTTAGCCCCCTGCCCTTGGGTGTGGATCCGGTTGACGACGTCGATCACATTCTTGGCGAGACCGTCGAGTCGACCGAGGAAGCCTTCTTGCGTCATCATATTCGCCGTCTCATAAAGGGCGCGAACCTTTCCCCCGGAGACGGTCAGTTTGGAGTCGTTGTCGGCGAAGCGGAGTTCGAGGGGATTCGATTCTCCATAGACCTCGCCTGAAACTTTGACATCTCGCGAGATTCCTTTGGAGACGATGAAATCCCCTCCGACGAAGACCGTAACCGATTTGTCGACTTGCTCAACGGTGTTGAGGTCGACGTAGGTCGCAAGCTCATCGAGCGCTTTGATCCGTTCGTCCCGAAGTCCGACGGCATCGGATTTGGAACCGTTCTCCACTTCTACGATCCGAACATTCAAGTTCGCGATCGTCTGGGTCAAGCGATTGATTTGGTCGACCGAGGAGACCAGCTCCAACTTGCTGTTGGTCGAAGTGCGAGAAACATTGTCGGCAACCGATCGGATATGACCTGCGAGCTCCTGGCCTCTCAAGACCGCCAACTCGCGGATCGATTCGTTTCCAGGTTGATTGGCGACTTCTTGAAAAGCGTTCGACAGCTCGCTGAACTTCGTCGAAAGATCGTTGCTCGTCAGTTCGTTGAGATAGGATTCGATGTTGTTGTTCGAACCGGCCAATGCCTCTTGATAGCTCAGTTGGCTTTGCGTTTGTCGCATTCGCTCCAGGAGGAACGCGTCGTATTTTTGATGAATTCCGGCCGCTTCGACCCCTTGGCCGATGATTAGCTCCCCGGACCGATATCCAAACGCCGCGTTCTGGACCAGTTCCTGGCGAATGTATCCAGGGGTGTTGACGTTGGCGATATTATTGCCGACGACTTGAAGCCCTAATTGATTGACACGGAGGGCGTTTGCGGACCCTTGGATGACGCTGAAGAGGCTCATAGTAGGAGATGGTTAGGCGGCTTCATTGATCAAGACTCCGCCGTTGTTGGATTGGGTTTCCGCAGGTGAATAGGTGGCCGACTCCGATCGCCCTGTCGCCAGGACGAGAAGCATCTCCGAAACGATCGACTGGCTTTGGAAGGCGCTGATCCAAAGGGTCATGCTCAATCTTTGCACACGATTCAGTTGCAGTTCGAGCTGCGCAATCCGATTCGTCCAAATGGCGGGCCATTGGCCAGGGAAATGGTCCGCCAGTTCCTTGATCGTCTTTGCCTGGATCCCCATCCTGGCGGCTTGTCGAAGAAATTCGTCCCGCTCTTCTTTGCAGGCCGATATTTCCAAATGGATCGATTCTCCGACCTGCGCGAGCTGGGTCAGCTCCGGGATGTTGGTCTGAAGATAAGCCCTCTCGATCAAAACGAGAGTCCCCTCCCACCGATTGAGAACATTCCCGAATCGATCGAGCCACCTACCGATTTGATCTAGAAAGTTGGGAATCATTTTTTGTGAGGCTGAAGGCTGAAGGCTGAAGTGTGAAGTGTGAAGTGTGAAGTGTGAAGTGTGAAGTGTGAAGTGTGAAGTGTGAGGGGCTTCGCCCCTTTGGATTCTCTGCTCCCCTCGCCCCGCTTCGGGGAGAGGGGCCGGGGGTGAGGGGTAG
>CAYMXM010000027.1:0-20331 GCA_964394065.1 uncultured Pirellula sp.
AGGAACTATCACAAGCTTGGACGAGTTCACGTGCCATGCGTGCTCCGAGCGTGAAACCAATAGCGGGGGTGCTGCGAAACATCATCTTTCTGGCGGTCGTTCTTTGTCACGGATTTCGTCGGCTTGGTCCCCCCTATTCTTGAGGCCCCCTGCAACGACTGATGCATTTTACAATACTCGCATCTGTTCTCAGATCGAGACAGTGCGACAGACTTAGAATCGTCGACCACAGCCAGTCCAACTACGGCTTTCGTCCGAGAAGGTGCAAAGCCTCTGCTCGAACCAATGAGAGTTGCTCGCTAAGCTCGGCCAGCGCGGCTAGATCTGCCCTTTCTTGCTCGGTCAAAAGCCCTTCGTTGTTGCGGTCCATCAACTGTTGAAGACGCCGATCAGCTTGATCAGGCAATCGAAGCATTGCAATATTTTCCACCCATCGCTGAGGTGCGTCGATCGTAGCGTCCATTATTTCTCTCGCTTCTTGGGGTGCTCTTGGGCTCTTAAAGTAAGTTGTACAGATTGAGGCTTTGAGTGAAAACGGCGATTAACGGAATGAACTCCTGCCTGACTGGATCATCCATTCGATGATGGCTCCAGGTCCGATTCCGGCCGTGTAGCAAACGAGATCGTTCCAGAGAAACCCGAACCCGAGAACGAGCCCTCCTAAGGTCGTCTGACGGATCGAGTCGATCCAAGGGGCATGATAGAGTTGACTGATCTCGACCAAAAACGAAAGTACCGGCGAGATCGCCGCTCGCGCGATGATCGGTCGACCGGCCCAAACGGTACTGACCAACAAAAATAACATCAACGCCCACAATGTGTCGCCCGCGTATTCCGCCAAGAAATGCGGTAAGTAGCCCCGGTACTTCCGAGAAGCAAGCCCTAGAAGGATCACTACCGATGCCGCGAGTGCGTAGGTCAGTCGAGATCTAGCATGCTTGGAAATCGAGTTCACGTGCTTTCTCGCGATCCTGGGCGGCTAAAAACTGGCTTAGGTGAGTGGAGCTATTCCATTGGTGGATCAGCGCTGAACGATCTGGCAACGATCGTTCACCCTGGCACGATTCGACGATGGATTCGAGAGGCGGCATCGAAAAAGTCGGCGCGCCAAAAACCCAAATCGGGACGCCCTCGGACCTCGCAAGAGATCGAGAAGCTAATCCTGAAGCTCGCCAAAGACAACGGCTGGGGATACTTCCGGCGTGAAGTGAGAGACATTGTTGCGGCGTCTCCAATGCTGGGCTGCCTCGAGTCTTGTTTCGCCATCGAGCTTGGAATTCCCACCCCCTCTGTTAAAATGGATTTACAGACGTTTGTTCTCAGTAATATCCATTTCCAGCGTGACAAGTGACCGAACAAGAACGACTCCTCAGATTGGAAGAAGCACGAGCCGACTCGGATTCGTGGCTGGAGTGGTATCGCCTCACGCCGCTTGAGAGAATGCAGGAATCGATGAAACTGTGGCGGTTCTACTTGGAGGCTGGAGGCTCACTTGATCCCGAACCCGATTCTCAAAGTCCTTTCGACCCTTTCATGCCACGGAGTACGCCACCTGCTTATCGGCGGTCAGGCTTGCGTGTTATACGGCGCAGCGGAGTTTAGCCGCGATTGCGATGTCGTAGTCTTGGCCGACGAAGACAACTTCAAGAACCTTAGCTCGGCTTTAGTTGAACTGCAGGCTGAATGTATAGCTATCCCGGAATTCAAAGCGGAGTACCTTCAACGTGGTCACGCAGTTCATTTCCGTTGCAAGCATTCCGATGTCAACGGTCTTCGAATCGATGTGATGACGAAGCTTCGCGGATGCGATCCATTCGATCTTATGTGGGAACGACGAACCACAATCCAAGATTCAGAAGCACATGCTTCCTACGAAGTTCTCTCCATTGGTGATCTCGTTTGCGCCAAGAAGACGCAGCGCGACAAAGACTGGCCTATGATCCGTCGCTTGGTAGAAGCTCACTACGACGAAAATCGAGATAGCAGCAACGATGCGATGATTCAGTTTTGGTTGCGAGAGTCACGCACTCCAGAAATGCTAAGCAAACTTATGACGAGCTTTCCCGAATCGGCGACGAGGCTAGCCTCCACACGCCCTTGGTTGTCGTCTGTTGATGCAACCGATTTGAGGGAGATCGAAAATTTGCTCAGGCAGGAAGAGGATTCTGAGCGGCGAGCTGATGAAGCATACTGGAAGCCACTCAAGGAAGAACTCGTGCAACTTCGGATAAATCGAGAACGCCCTAGCAAGGGCCTGGAGTAGTGATTGTTCGGTTCACCTTTCACGAGGACTTTCGCAGTTTAGCGCAAACCGTGTTTGGAGTAATCCCGGGAATGTGTCGAATATCGGTCTAACGACAAACCACCTTCCCGATTGCTGGAGGTATCTCGCCACGCTTAGTCTTCGTAAGAGAATCCATGTAAGTCGTGAGTCGGGCAACCGAACGCCAAGTTCGGTAGGCTATTGAGATTAGACCGTTTCAATTCCTAATTGCCCGGAGGATCCAAGTCACGAAAGAAACAAGCGATCATTGCCGTTGCTCGGAAGATTTTGGTCGTCGCTTGGGCGATGCTTCGGGACGAAAAGCAATGGTCCTCAGCGCACCAAGTAGCGGAAAAGACTCCCGCCGCCACATAGGCTTCAACTACAACTGGAAAGGAGAGACGCCTCCGACTGATTCATGAACCAACATAGTAACATTTGAAACACGCAAACCATCAAGGACCCGAAAGGCCAAAAGCCTCGCGTAGAGCTTGCCCGTGTACAGATGTCGCATCAAGCGAACACATCGTGTACGCTTGGATACGAATCCATACGCAATCGGAATTGAGTTCCTCTCCAATCTCAGCAACCATCGTTAGATCAGCGATTCCCGGTGAATAGTCCGCTTTGGCTAAGAGTAGGAACACGGTGAATCGCATATTCGTCTGCCTAAAGGAGCTAGCATGACTTGTCGTTTCGCCGGACCAAGTGTTCAACTATTCCTCTCGATTCAGCAGAGGTGCATCGCGACATCGGTTCTCTGGAAACGGGCATCGACAATCTTAGTTGTGCTCATAACGGCTAGCGTTTCCCTGGCCCAATCGCCTCAGGAGTTGGGTGAACAACTCTTTCATCAAGCTCTCCCGGGTACGAACGGACGCTCGTGTGCGACTTGCCACGTCCCGAAAGACAACTTTACACTGACGCCCGAGCACGTTGAGGAGCTTTGGAAATCCAACCCCAAAGATCCACTGTTTCACCCCATTGACGCGGATAATCCCAAGGCGAGGAAGCTAACCTTTCATCATTTAAGGAAAGGTTTGGTTCGCGTTTGGATCAAGTTGCCTGACAATGTGGATTTGATCGACTATCTAGGGATAGTAAAGACGCCACCGGATCGGAGGGTGTTCGTATGGCGGAGTGTTCCATCTATCCATGACGTTGCGATGACAGCCCCTTTTCAGCGAGATGGGCGAATCGCAACCCTCGAGGAGCAAGCGAAGCACGCGATCATGGACCACAGCCAAGGGAGTTCGATATCGAAGGCGGATCTTGAACGCATTGCTACGTTTGAGCGGAGTCTCTTCTCGTCGGATCGGGCACAACGAGTCGCCGAGTACCTTGCCGCAGGAGGGGATCCGGCCACGGCACCAGATGTCGACGCTGAACTCGTTCTTACTCCGGAGGAAGAGCGGGGAAGAGTTGTGTACGAGAGGGTATGTGCAGTATGTCATGGTGGCCCTACTCATTGTGGATCGGGAGATTCATGATCTATCGTTCCGAGTGTTAAAGCCGAATGGAACCATCGCCTTTAACGTTCCAGCTACCGACCCTCCCACTCCAGTGCTCGCCCCTCAGCCAACGAACGAGTTTGTAAACATCGGTTCGCTGCTGTGAGGCCACTCCAAGAAAACCAAACAATGCCGCACGTCCCGATGTCGTAGTAGAGAGATCGCTATGAAGAACCCAAAGAGACTCAACAACCTGTATACCCCTCAGATGGGCGACCAAGCGGTCAGGGTTATGCCGTTGCGGGAGGAGAGATGCATACCGATTGAACCTGCCAGAACGAACTACTTCACGGTCTACCTGATCGGATCTGGAACTGGGGTGTTCTGGGCAGATACGTCCCGTTTTGCCTTTGAATCGAGTTCCTTGCTGTTCTTTGTTCCGTACCAACATATTCGCATTCTCCCGGATGAACCGATCCTTGGAAGTATCATCCAATTTCATGCCAACTTTCTTTGTGTGGAAACCTTTCACGCAGAAGTCGGGTGCAGCGGAGTTTTGTTCAATGATCCTCAAGGGATTCCTGTGGTCACGTTGGACGAGCAAGCGAAAACGGAAGTGTCAGCAACTATTGACCGGTTGTCGAGAGAACAAAGCGAACGTCGCTTGGCGTACCTGGAACTAATGCTGGCGGATCTTAAAGTGCTGTTGATTCTCGCCACCCGTCTGAAAACCGCAAACCCCAGCATTCGCTCAGCCAAGGAAGGAAACCCACTACACCCGGTGCTGCTCGAATTTAGAGAATTGATCGAAACGCACTATCGGACACTCCATTCACCGAAGGAATACGCCGCACTGCTCAATATCACTCCCAAGGTGCTTGGCAATATCGTGAGAGAGAATCTAGGGACAACGCCAACCGAGCTGATACGTGGCCGCATTCTGACCCACGCGAAGTGGCAACTGTTGCACACTTTGACATCCGTCAAAGAGGTCGCGAGACAAGTGGGGTTCCAAGACGAACTTTACTTCAGCCGTCTTTTCAAGAAAGCCACAGGGTACTCCCCCACGTTCTTTCGCGAGTTTGAAACCGAGATTCGAGGCGGAAGTAATTTGTCCATGCTTTCTTCTGAGATGTCCATTCCTGTAACCGACGCTCCGACCCACAATATTTCTCGAAATCAACAGAGTTTCGATTGAGTGGGAATGTGGCGGTATTCGGTCTTTAGTGAGAGCAGGAGGAAAGTAGCATGCAGAAGTTGATCGAATTGGCAGTCCGGATGGACAAAGTCGGGATCGCCTTGACGCGGGTGGGGCTGATCATCGTTCTTCTTTGGATTGGCGGACTGAAGGTGTTTCGCTACGAGGCGGACGGGATTGTTCCGTTCGTGGCGAATAGCCCTTTCATGAGCTTCCTTTACGCTGACGGAGACAACTACAAGCCGCACATGAATCCAGAGGGAGTGCTGAACGAGGAGAATCGCAAGTGGCATGAGGCGAACGGAACCTATGAGTTCGCATATGGCTTGGGAGCCGTGATCGTTTTGTACGGCCTCCTCCTCTGTCTGCATCCGTGGTTCCCGCAAGCGGCAGCAGTCGGTAGTTTCCTCGTGTTCATCATGTCATTCGTCACCCTTTCGTTTTTGATCACGACCCCCGAATGCTGGGTTCCCGATCAAGGTGACGCCCAGCATGGTTTCCCGTATTTGAGTGGAAGAGGCCGACTCGTCGTTAAAGACGCCATCATGATGGGAGCGGCTCTGGTCACGATGGCGGATTCGGCAAAGGTCTACTTACGGAAGCTAGGGCAAGCCGTGTAAGAGAGAAGAATACCGGGGTTGCATAGATGCAGCTCGATATCCCCGGTGTTCTTTTTTGATCGATCGTAATGGAACCAGAATTCCTGGTTCTCAATGCTTCGAATCGAGAGCTGAGCCCATCGCTATTTCTCGTCGCCGTCGCTTGCGAGGCCCTTTAAGATCTCTTCGGCCTTTTCCAGGTGCTCAGTCGTTGTCTTCAACGCCTGATTTACCTGTTCCTTGAGTTCCGCCGAGGCATGGCGTTCGAAGACCGTTAGCTTCGACTTCGCCGCTTGGTGCATCGCGACCTGCATTCCCATGAAGCATTTGTCGAACTCCTCATTTTCAAGAGATCCGAGCTTCTCCTTCGCGTCGCTAAGGCATTGACGGGCTATCTCGGTGTGGATCCCCAGGGCATCCTGGGACGGGTTCTGGGGATGACCTGCTACAGTTCGAGTCGGCTGGCCAGGGGCGTTGGTTTGAGGAACGGGTTGGTTCTCGACCACTCCATTTCCTCCCTGGTTTCCAACCTGATTCTGGTTTTCCGATCGCTGGCGGTTCTGCAACCGATCAGATCGATCCCGTTCGTCGGATAGATTGGTATGCCCGGTCTGAAACTTCTGGGGAAGTCGCTTCAACGCTTCTTCATGATCGGAGATCATCATGTCTGCAAATTTCTTAACTTCGGAGCTCTCCGCTTTCTCTTTTGCGAACCTGGACAATGCGATCTCCTCCTGATGGGTCCATGCGATGCAGTGTGCGATAAGCGTGTCATTGCTAGCACGCACCTGCTGCGTTTGTTGGAGGACTTGCGTTGTAGGCCCCTGCGCAAAGCAGGCAGCTGAGCCCGGTGTCACATACGCGGTAGCGAATGGTGCAGCAGCCAATGCCGCTAAAACTGAAAATGTACGTTTCATCATTCATCCGTTTCTCTAGTGGAACATTTTTAGACTGCGGTAGTGGCTACCGAAGTACCAGCAACTTGCATTCCACCTTCTGTCCTTCCCACGGTATTGCATTATTGGCGTATTCAATATCTAGCACGTCATTTCCGTATCTGGTAGTAGCATCCCCCAGCACGTATGAAAACACGAATATTTCCATGCAAAAAAGAACGCCAATATGTATGAATTCCCCATTGAGGTTGCGTCGCGATCTTGCACCATGCGCTATTAGACACCAACACGCATGAAAGTAGACCTTAAGCTTTGGGTATCAGAGAATCGCATTAAAAACATACGAAACTGAATGAAAAATTACCACTCCTGCGGCTGCAAATTACTTGTGACAAGCTCAATGTCCCCTTCTACGAATACTTGGGGGCTGGACGAGGCGCAGGGATTGCAGTGTTCGAAAGAAGCGAGTTTCATTCAAAATTCGGGGAGTACTCCAATGACGAGCTGCGTTAAACTACCGATCTCTCACGATTCTTTGTGGATTCATGATAAAGATGTCGTTCAGAGGTTTCCTAGATTGAGCGGTACTCAATCAACAGATGTCTTGGTCGTCGGTGCAGGGATTACCGGGTTGAGCGCTGGCATCGAACTACTGCAGCGTGGGTTTGACGTGCAGGAGATGGAGGTTAAGTGGAGCGCTGAGCTCTATGAGCCCGTCGATGGGCTCCCGATCATCGGAAATGTGCCGGGTAGTAAAAACCTGTGGATAGCGACGGGCTTCAGCGGTGTTGGCCTGACTTGGGGAACGGCCGCCGGTCGAATCCTCGCCGACCTAATTCAAGGTACAGAAACTTCGGCATCGAAATTGCTTACCCCTTCTCGTTTTGGTCTATCCGCTCCGTGGACATTGAGTACGGAACAGTATGTTCCCATGAGAAACTTGGCAGAGAGGGTATTGCCGAGCGAAACGATTGAGCTGGGAGAGCTAAACCCCGGAGACGGAAAGGTAGGAATGCTCGACGGGCAATTCGTTGCCGTCTGCCGCGATCTGGAGGGAAAGCTACATACCTTCAATCCACGGTGTGTGCATATGGGAGGAGTGGTGCATTGGAACAAGGAAGAACAGAGCTGGGACTGCCCGGTGCATGGTGGTCGATACAGCTACTGTGGGCGACGAATCTGCAGTCCCCCACATCGAGACCTTGAGCCGCTCCAAGAATGAGCACGAATTTCGGATGGTCCAGCGTTTGCACTTTCCACGATTCGATTTCTTATGCTCGAAGCGCCCAAGGTTAATCGAACGAATCGTCTACCAATGATCGTATGCGATTCCGGACATTTCGCTTACTCCAGGAGAGAGAAAATGGTAACTATTCAAAAGAATCAAGAGCCTAAAGGCCCATTCCCACCGCAAACGCAACCCAAGCCCGGACTGGATTCCGAGATGGATCCAGAGCCACGCTATAAGGCTCCGATCTACAAAGGATCGGGGAAACTAGAGGGAAAGGTCGCTTTGATTACCGGCGGGGATTCCGGGATCGGACGGTCGGTGGCTGTACTTTATGCGAGGGAAGGTGCCAACGTAGCGATCGTTTATCTACCAGCGGAGTCCACGGATGCAGAAGTTGTTCAGCAAGCGGTCGAAGCGGAGGGACGCGAAGCCTTGCTGATTCCAGGAGACGTAACCGACAAGAAGTTCTGTCGCGAAGCGGTTCGCAAGGTCGTGGAGCACTTCGGTCAACTCGATATTCTCGTAAACAATGCAGCTTATCAGGAGACGCGTGAGCGACTCGAAGACATCACCGACGAGGACTGGGACATCACACTGCAGACCAATATTTACGCGTACTTCTATTTCGCGCGTGCCGCGTTGAAATACCTTCCCGAAGGAGGAGCCATAATCAACACGGGATCGATCACCGGACTGGAAGGGAGCAAGACCTTGGTAGATTACGCGACAACCAAAGGAGCGATTCATGCGTTCACGAAATCCCTCGCTCAGAACTTGGCTGAACGCCGTATTCGAGTGAACTGTGTTGCTCCAGGACCAATTTGGACTCCTCTTCAACCTGTTTCCAAATCAGCAAAAGAGGTTGCTGATCACGGTAAAGATACTCCAATCGGCCGACCGGGCCAGCCAGAGGAAGTAGCACCAGCGTTCGTATTCTTCGCCTCGGAAGCTGACTCGAGCTACATCAGTGGAGAAGTGATGACAATTCTTGGATGGGAAACCCGTGCTGGATAAATTGGGCGGCATGTTCCCCTCTAACCTTCTGGCAGCGAGGAGGGCCGATTAACAATCGGCATGAATATTGCTCGTAGCTTTGTGTTGAGAACACCGCGCGTGCGGTCGCTCATTTCAGGAAATGCGTTACATACGGAGTTAGACCTCAATCAAGCGTAGCTTGATTGGTAGAAGAATCAAAAAACCTCGAAACCCTTTGAAAACATTGGGGTTTGTTGAGTTGAAGAAACATCACAACTCCAACGAACAAAGGATTTCGAGTGAATAAGAAGATACGAGAGCGCCTCAAGCAACGCAAGCGCCGACGCGACATGCGAATCGACAAAACCTACCTTCCCCCTTCTCCTGCCATCCGGTGTTCCGGAATTCAGTTCGAGCTTGCTGAGCGGCAACAAGCTATCGCCTCCGGGGGCATCGGCGCTATCTTGCAAGTTGCCAATCAGTTGGATCTGCGAACCCATATCAATAAGTCTATTCCTTTGTTCAAACTGTACCTGCCCTACGACGAAGCAGACCACGTACTGAATATTGCTCTGAACTTACTGGCCGGTGGAACCTGCCTGGATCACTTGGAATTACGGCGCACCGACGAAGCGTACCTCAATGCTTTGAATGCGCAACGAATCCCCGACCCAACCACTGCGGGAGATTTCTGCCGAAGATTCGATGAGATCACGATTCTGCAACTGATGCAGGGATTCAACCAAGTGCGTCGTAAAGTCTGGGCGCAACAGCCCGAGGAGTTCTTCGAACGCGCGATTATCGAGGCAGACGGAACGATGGTGGAAACCTCGGGGCGTTGCAAGCAAGGGATCGGGATGAACTACAAGAAACAATGGGGCTACCATCCTTTGGTCGTTACCTTAGCCAACACAGGTGAGCCCCTCTACATCGCGAACCGAAGCGGTAATCGCCCAAGTCACGAAAACGCATCGGTCTTCTTCGATCTTGCTATCGATCAATGCAATGCTGCAGGTTTCAAGAAGATTCTGCTTCGTGGCGACACCGATTTCTCCTTGACCGAACACTTCGATCAGTGGACCGATCAAGGAGTCGGGTTCGTGTTCGGCTACGATGCCAAGAAGAACTTGGTCGATATCGCGGATGCCCTTGAAAAAGACCAGTGGAAGCCTCTCAAACGTCGCCACCCCCCCGCCCAGGGCATTCTTGAGTCAGCTATAGAGCAACCGCGGGCGACGTTTGAAGGGAAGTACCTCCATACCTTTCCCTTCGAGATGGCTGCCGCGTACTTGTTTCACATCGTGAAAAACCATCCCTTCGTGGACGGTAACAAACGAACAGGTACGGTTTCGGCACTGGTTTTTCTTGATTGGAATGACTGCCGGATCACCACCAAACCAGGGGAGGTAGACGAACCGGGCAGCTGGAAATTGGATTACGCTCGCATATCCCACTTCGAGCCCTGCCAGTTGCTTAGCAAATCAGCAAGATGATGCTATCCATCCATTCTGTTCGCAAGCAGCCTTCTTCATTATTTCCCCCTGAAACTCCTACTCTACATTGGTTGCAATCCGCCACGTTGTCTCCCCCGATCGCCCTATGAGCAGAAGCGTTGCTCATCTCTTCCTGAACGGTTAGGATGCGATCCGAAGGCGCACCAATGACCGGAAAAGCGGATTGCTAGAATTGACAGGAAGGAACTATCCATGGCTCGCTCAGAACGCTACATCGTCCCCTCAGATGCCGAGCTTCAACGATTGGAGGAAGAAGCAAAAGCACGCGAACTGCATATTGTGAACCGTCAACGGCTTGCCGAAAAATGCCTGCTACGTCAACGAAAAGAAACGTTGCTTCAGCTCCTGACCAAGCTGTACGAAGAAAACATTTACGCCCGCTGGAGCATTGAGGCAGAGCTCGAAATCGCAAAGCCCGTAGAGATGATTCTGCAAGACTTGCCCGGTAAATCGCCTGCGTTTTCTTAGAAGGCAAGGTTAAAACGCTCGCTTTAAGCCTTGCTGCGAGGTTTGGAGGTCTTTTTCTTCGTAGCTGTTCTCTTCTTCGAGACGGCGGCTTTTGTTGACGTGGCTTTCACCGTTATTTTCTTCTTGGGCGTCTTCTTCGCGGTTCCTTGCGTTGTCTTTTTCGTAACTTTCTTGGCCGCCTTCTTCACTGTTTTCTTTACTCCCTTCTTCGTGGAAGCTTTTTTGCTCGTCGGTTTTTGTGGCGCCCGAGCAGGCTTCGTTTTCACCGGTTCTTGAGTCGTTGCCAGCTCGATTCCAAACATTGCCCCGAGGTCCTCTCCGTCGAGGTTCGACTCCTGGTTAAGCCCGAGGGAATCCTCGACCACTGCAGTGGACATCGCTTCGGAAATTAGTTCGGATTGATCCACTCCTCGCATCTTGAAAAACAAGCTCGGTTCGGAATCGAGCAAGTGACCGACGCCGTACAATGTCGCCGCTACGTGTTTGCACACGGTCGCGTAATCCGGGCAACTGCACTTCGGCTTCAGCTCTTTCGGGCTAGGAAACATTCCCTGGTCGCGATCGGTCAATCGCGCAAGAACAGCGTCCGGTAGTTTGCCTCGCATCAGATCAAGCATTGAACTCACCTGCTGCGCGCAATCGCTACGAATCGATTTCCATTTCTTCGGAGGTAGTGGGTCGATCGCGATAGAGATCTTGTAGAGCTCTTGGCCGGAGACCAAGGCTTCAATCTTCCCCGGTTCGATTTGAAGATCGATGATGGACCCATTGCGAGCGTAGGTTCGCCCCCTCGGGATGCGGTTCGCCCAGTCAGCGTACTTCTCCAAATTCTCACACCACGCTCGTCCCCAAAAACTGGTCGCTATCGTTCGCGCAGTGATTCGGATGGGCCGGAGTACCCGTCCCTTCTTCGCGAGTTTCTGCGCCTCTTTCTGCGCATTGGCTTGCCGCTGTGCGACGGGTACGTAAGGTCTCCATTCTCGATAATAACTCATCTCTACTCCTTAAGTCGAAGTCGCTTTGTTGAGGTCCAACGAGACAAAGCGGAGGAGATCGTCGTCGGACATCTCGGTTAAGTTCACTTCTCCGGAGTCGTCGAACATCTCCTTGCTGATCTTCTTCTTTGATTGAATTAGATCGTCAATGCGTTCTTCCAAAGTGCCTAGCGTAACAAATTTGTGAACCAGAACGTTTCTTTTCTGACCGATTCGGAACGCTCGGTCGGTCGCTTGATCCTCGACAGCAGGGTTCCACCAGCGGTCGAAGTGGACCACATGGCACGCCTCGGTGAGATTCAAGCCGGTCCCCCCCGCCTTAACGGAGATCACGAAGAAGGGTGGTCCGAACGGTTGTTGGAATTCATTCACCATCGCGCTCCGCGCCTTAGCGGACGTTTGGCCGGTGAGGAGCAAGCCGGGGCGTCCAAACACCTCGGTTAGGAATCGACGGATCGGGTCACACATGGTTTGAAACTGGCTGAAGACTAACACCTTCTCTTGCTTATCGGCGATATCCTCGCATAAACGCTGGAGTTCCGCAAATTTGCCCGATCCCTTCGGCGTAAAAGCGGCTCCTTTCAAGTAGAGATCGGGGTGATTGCAGATTTGTTTCAATTGCATCAGTGTCGACAACACAATCCCGCGTCGCTGGATACCGTCCACCTTGTCCAATGCGGCTTCTAGTTCCTCGATGACTTGGCGATAGAGACTGGCTTGGGCCGCCGATAGGCTACAGTCAACTCGCATCTCGGTCTTGGCGGGCAAGTCGGGTACGATGTTCGGATCGGTCTTCATGCGACGAAGCACATAGGGCTGGATTAGCTTTCGAAGCGATGCCAGATTCCGGGCTCGCTGCTGTTCGTCCTTATTCGATACGAAGCGTTTGAACTCGCTGGGGCTACCGAGCAAGCCTGGCGAACTGAAATCGAACAAGGACCATAGGTCGCCCAAGTTGTTTTCGATCGGTGTGCCGGTCATGGCGATGCGGCGCTTGCTCGGGATCGATTTGATCGATTTGCTTTGTTTCGAGTCCGCATTCTTAATCGCTTGCGCTTCATCGAGCACAATCAGTTTCCACTCCAGCTTGTTGAGCCACTTCGCATTGCGAATCGAACCATACGTTACGATCGCAACATCGACACCGGTTAAGGCCACTTCTGGGTCGGCTTCGATTGCCTTGATCTGTTCGAGACTCGATACCGATCGATGGGGGATTCGAATTTCGAGCTGCGGTGCAAACTTCGCGAACTCGCGTTGCCAGTTTCCAAGCAAAGAGGTCGGTACGACGATCAAGCAAGGAGCCGTCGTTGCATTATCTTTTCCGTTCTTTGTCGATGCTTGCTGCTTTTTCAGAAGGGCGATCAACGCGATGACTTGGAGTGTCTTTCCTAACCCCATGTCGTCGGCCAAGCAAACGCCAAGCCCGAGCTGCGTTGCGAACCAGAGCCAGTGTACTCCCTCGGTCTGATAGTGACGAAGCTTGGCGTCGACGACCGACTCTGGATCGATCCTAGCTTCGGCAGTTGGGGAGCGAAGCGATTGCAAGGTCTCTTGCAACCAAGGTCCAGGTTCAACGCGAGCCCAGCGCGCGGCTTCCGCCTCGGCACCTGAGTCGCCGATCGATGCCCCCGAGAGCAAACGCATCGCTTGAAGGAAATCGACTCCGCGAAGGTGATGATTTCGCAAATCTCTCCAGTGCTCGAGCGCCGAGTTCAGCTTCTCTTTGTCGACTTGTATCCACTTCCCTCGCAAAAGCACCAAGCCTTCGCGAGCGGATAACAGCTGCTTTAGTTCTTCCTCGGAAAGTGGATCGCCGTCGATGACGACGTTCACTTGTAGATCGAGGCCATTGATTCCGAGCTGGCTTGGTTGTTTTGAACCGATGTTCACGGAGACTTGGGGACGAGGTGGCCGCGCGGCGTTCCACCAGTTGGGAACGCGGATGACGAGGCCCGCTTGCTCCATTTCGGGAATCGCGGAGAGAAACTCGTAAGCTTGTCCAATTCCCCATGCTTGGGGGGCGAAGAGTTTGCGCGACTCCAGCAGACGCTCTACCAGCTTCACCGATTTGGCAGCGCGGCTTACGGGTTCGAGCAGCTGATCGAGTTTGGCCGAATCCGCAGTCGCGATCGATTCTCGCAGAGCCTCTGCTAGAGGAAGATGCTGCGGAGTACCATCCTTCGATTGACCTTGCGTAAATGTGGCCATGAACGCAAAAGGAGCGTTCTCGTTCTTTTTGTTCTCTGCCAAGTGAAAAGTAACGCGGCCGATGAGGTTCCAGTCTGAGTCGATCGATTTGAGATAACCGGCTAGTCCCTCTTCATGCCGGTTCGCCGACGAACTGGTGTGCGAGTCAAGTTCGTTCCAGAGCTCTTGCAGAGTGCCGGGGGTAAGGTATTCGAGCCCCGGCATGGGAGGAGCGAGAGCGATCCACTCTTCGAGAGTCGCGGCATCGGGTGGGGAGACGCTCACCCAACGCTTGACGTTGGAGGCATATTGTCGGCAGAGCGCTACGAAGTACTTACGAACGTAGTCACGCCAGAAACTGAACTCGGCTGGCCAATGCGCGACGTACGGTTGCCAAACGCTTGACGCCAAAGCCGTGAAGCCAGAGAACGTCGAGGCTTGAAAGGCAGAAACGATTTCGTAGGGGATCTCGCCCGATGGATTTGGCGAACGGTCCTCGTTGGCGATTGCCACGAACCCCACGTTCCCTTGGGGCGATATCACGATTCGATGCGACACCGATTGCATCCTTACCTATTTGCGAAACTTCATGCCAACTTTTCAGGGAGCGATTGTAGCAACTTCAAATCGCCATGGTACTGCGCGAGAGATTGTTTGCACGAAGCGTCTGTCTTGGTAAGAAGCAAAGCGTGCGGGTTCCATCCCAGCGACCGCAGGTCGTAGGGTTGTTCCTCATCGAAACCGTCACCCGAGGAAAACAACGCAGAGTCGCGGAGACGCAGGGACGCAGAGAAGAGAAATTGTAGTCGTTCACGAGGTGGGAAGCAGCCTGCTAGAATGCTCCTATCTGGCATGGAGCTCGTCGGTCATGGCCACTGCACTGGCTGCGCAAAATGGCTCAGTATCCCCACAATGCCGACGCATGGCTAGGTGCTCCTGTTACCTTGATGGCCAACGACGAGCCCCCCAAACCACTCTGGCCAGGAAGCGAGTTCACGACGCAGATGCTGTTTGCCGAAAGTTCCTTCGAACGTAGTGACGGCAACACGGTGCAGCTCTACCGCATGATTCCGCTGTACACATCCGAACGAGAGTACGAGCTCCAACATGGCCTAAAGCGATTCATGCAAGCCCTTGATAAAAATAAAGTCCCTTTCATTGTCGACATCCACCGCAAACCATTTGCCTAGAATATGAGCTTCGCAAGGGGCACACTCGGAAAGAACAAGAGTGGTATTTGCCAAGACATATAGGACTTTTTGTTCGAATTCTCGGCGCGGTGGGCTGTTTTTGGAAGCAAGGCTGGACACCCTCTTGCGCCCACGTCGATCGAGAGTGATTTCAGCTCTCGGCTGACAGCTACTCTTGGGTAGTTTGGTCGGTTTTGGAGGCGTTTTGACACCTTGTTGCAGAGGCCGAACCGAACTTCGCGAGCCATATTGCGTGCTTGTTTCAATTCGTCCGCGACGTTTGCTCCCGTTTGGAAGTAAACTTCATCGGGTGTTTGCCCTTTGAAGGCGCTATGGGGAGCCGATGTGGCTAACTCCATCTCGGGTTACCAAGAATAACTGATCCGAGATGGGGCGCTCCGCCATCGTTTGAAAGTCGTGGCGGACTCGCGATGCGAGTTGTTCGCGTCTTTCGGAACTATCGGTGAACAAAACCAATGCGTCCCGATCAGGGATAAGGGCGATCAGCTTCTCACCCAAAAAGGATGCCCTCTCCAAGAGATCGGATCGCAATAAATAACTACTGGCTGCCCCTTGAATTGCCTTCACGTTCGACATACTCGGAATCACCTTGCCATCGACGACTATTTTAGGAATCATTGGTGGAGGGAGTTTATTCAGATTTTCCATCGCGACCGCGTGCAGTTCGGTCAAGCTGATCCCCCACCGGCTCAGGTCCCCCTGATTGATCTGTCTAAAGGTCCGTCGATCGTCGAGTCCGTAAACGACATGGAGATCTGCGAGCCATTGAGTACCCACGAGAAGGCTCTCTCGGGCCATTGGAGAACCGCTCTGCAGCATCGAGCTGTTGACCTCGTGAAACGCTCGATCGGGCTTGAAAAGGGGGTGAACAGACGATCGAACCTTCTCCCAATCCTCTTTGCCAAGGTCTGGACGTTGCGATTGAACTTGCTCCTTGATTTTGTCGACCTCTTCCGAGCTACTCATTGGAGTTCCTTGTACATGCCCACTTTTTTGAAATGCAACGATGGGTGTTCAGGGATCCCGATTAAGCAACTCGTAGTTCTTGTCGGCAAGTCTCTGCACCGCAACTGGAAGCCGGTTATAGCACTCCCAGTCATCCTTCATGTGCTCCTTTCCAGTTCATTATACCCCCTCTTTCCTGGAAACTAAAGCATGGCTGGAGTCAAACTTGGTCGAGACGTCGGCGTCGATCCCGGCCCTCTGACGTTGCGTCAGTTGGCGGGAATGGCCGAAGCGAAACGCGAGCACGACTGGAATATCGCGGGCACCATCATGGCTTGATGGCTGAGATGAATCGCGATCGACGCAAGCACCGCAGACCCTTCCCGCCAGACGACTTCAATCCCTACACGCACCGGGTTGTGATGGTAGTTCTCCAGCTGCCGCTCGCCTAGAATGGCGATTGGACGAAGATGAGTGTCGAACGCGGGCAAAGATCTGAATGACGAATGAGAAGGCGATTGTAGGATGTATCTTAGGGACCGCTGTGGGGGATGCTCTCGGCTTGCCCTATGAAGGGATGTCGCCAATGCGGGCTCGCAAGCTATTGGGGAAGCCAGATCGTTATCGATTCCTATTCGGTCGTGGCATGATCTCGGACGATACCGAACACACGTGCATGGTTTCGCAGTCTCTAATTGAATCCGGGAGAAACACAGAAGTTTTCACGAGAAGGTTTGCGACCAGATTGCGTTGGTGGATGCTGGGTCTACCAGCCGGCGTCGGAAAAGCGACAGCTCGCAGTTGCATAAAACTTTGGCTAGGCATTAGCCCATCGAAATCGGGTGTCTATTCCGCAGGCAACGGACCTGCCATGCGATCTGCAATACTCGGAGCGACGATTGACGATATCCCCAAATTGTTGGAATTCGTTCGAGCGTCATCTCGTCTGACGCACACCGATCCCAAAGCTGAATTCGGAGCTGTCGCGGTTGCACTTGCTGCTCACGAGGCCGCGCGGAACGAGAGTGTCATCGCTGAGCGATGGCTGGAGCTTGTTTCAGGCTCCTTACCCGGTGACGCTATCGAGTTGGTTGAGTTGCTCCGATCAGCCGTGGCATCTGTGGCCAAAGGGGAAGCAACTCGGGACTACGCGAGGTTTCTGGGACTTGATCGTGGAGTGACCGGATACACCTATCACACCGTTCCCGTGGCCATTCATTGTTGGCTCTCTTTTCCAAATGACTTTCAGAAAGGGGTTACAGCAGCCATCGAATGCGGCGGCGATGCAGATACGACCGCCGCGATCGTTGGTGGCATCGTTGGTGCAAGGGGTGGTAAAGATGGAATTCCAGCGAATTGGTTAAGAGATATTTGGGAGTGGCCAAGAAGCGTTGAGTGGATGGAATCCCTTGGGAAGGAACTATCACAAGCTTGGACGAGTTCACGTGCCATGCGTGCTCCGAGCGTGAATCTAATAGCGGTGGTGCTGCGAAACCTCATCTTTCTGACGGTCGTTCTTTGTCACGGATTTCGTCGGCTTGGCCCCCCCTATTCTTGAGGCGACAGAATGTTGTCATTCAATGATGGCCCTAGAAATCGAACGATAGCCCCCACTTGGATCGTGTCTCGCATGGGGGGAAGCATGTCGGTTGAAGAAACTACTCTAAGGCGTATCCCCAGCAAACCGCCTAGTTGGATATTCACGCCCAGCCACTTCTTGGATCAGGGAAACGGCGGGGCGATTACGGTTACCTGAAAGTTATTCGAATGAAATACGGCGTTTACTTCTTAAGTGTTTCTGTAGTGCTGTTAGTAATGGCAGTTCTGCTGAGAGGTAGTTGCTATGTCCTGGCGTATCCGGCGTTATCTTTTGCAATCGTCTCCATAGGCTACTTGGGGGCTGGCCCTCGAGTCTTTGGAAAACAATCGAATGGGAAACGCAATTGGCTGGCTACCGTTTTGTTGCTTCCTTACCTATTGCTCTCACTCGCGACATGGCAATTGACTCGAATGGTATCTCGAGAACCTGCGGTAAATCAATTCGATCCGGACCTCTACCTGTCACGCAGACTGCAGAGAAAGGAGGTACCGCAATCAGTGAGTTCGGTTGTTGACTTGACATGTGAACTGTCTGATCCGGGAAGCGAACTTGAGAACTATGTTTGTTTTCCTATACTCGATGCCGGTTGCCCAACCACAGAAGACTTGAGAAGGATCACCGGAATCGTCCTGTCATTACCAAAACCTATTCTTATCCATTGCGCCCAAGGCCATGGAAGAACGGGGCTTTTGGCCTCCGCAATTCTGTTAGTATCGAGAAAGGCTACGACGCCCAGAGAAGCAGTTGCCCTGGTCAAAGCGAGTCGGCCTGGAGTTAATCTAAGCGGGGCTCAGTGGAGGACTTTAGAAGCTTTAAGTGATGAGCTTTCTGACCAAAATTAAGTGTCAAAACCGCCAGTCCAATGCAACTTATCACCCCTGACTACTAAGAACCGTCTCCTCTCGACGAGTAAGTTCCTGAGTCTTGTGCTGCGACACCAGCCGGAGGTAATTGGCATGCAGCTTGACCGATGCGGTTCCCGTTCCGTTCATTGAGTTCCCCGAGCAAGCGTGAAACGCAAGGCAGCCGTCGAAATAACAACAGGCGATCTTCTCGAGCAGAATGTTGAAGTAATCGTCAACGCCTGGAATCGCAATATCATTCCGTGGTGGCTCTTGCTACCCCAAGGTGTTTCTGGAGCCATCAAGAAGCGAGCAGGAGCTCAGCCTTTTCGCGAGATAGCGAAGCATGGGCCTATTCCACTTGGTGGCGCCGTCCTGACCAACGCGGGTCGTTTTACCCTTTAAGGGGATTATCCATGTGGCGGGCATTAGCATGTGGTGGCGTTCTTCGGAGTACTCGATCCGCGAGCGCCGCGGTACAAAAAATGTCGCCACGGGATTTCCTGACGATTTTAAGGGCCAAGTCGACTAGAAGCAAGCCGATAAGGGACGCGTTGGTCGATCTGGCGAGAGGTGTGGGACGGCGATCTGGTATTTTTCGAGGCAAGCGCGCAGCGGTGAACCCAAACTTGAATTGGGAAAGCCGGTGTAACGACTGGGCTCGCAGCTAGGCTGCAGCGCGATAGGACTTCAGGTGTCCTCCAAGTTCCTCGAAGCAAATCAGCTTCTGCCGAGTGAGGTCCACTATCGGCTGATCTCGCTACTTCCAGCCATCTCCACTACAATCTGATGGCTATGAGTAATATCCCCTTTGACGATTCCCTCGTTGATAGCTTGCTGAGTCGCACAGAGTCTCTTACGTTTGACTGCAAAAGACTCGGGAAGCTTGACAAAGTGCTGGAAACCATCGTTGCGTTCGCGAATACGCAAGGTGGCGTGATTGCCTTAGGCCTAGAAGATCCCGACAAGGCCTTGGGACGGGATCGTGTTTATGGCATCCAGCCCCAGATGATGAATTGGGATGAATTACGACGCAAGTTCAGCACTCGCATCACCGAACCCGATCAACTACCTTTAACGTGGTCAGAAGTTGGCTGCACATTACGCGATGGAAACATCGGTTCGATAGTTCTCATCAAGATTCAGCCCAGTCGTAGGGTACACAGCATCGTCGATGACGGAACCTTTGTGCGACTCGATAAAGGGAATCGCGAACTGACGGCAGTCGACATCAACAATTTGATGTATGAACGCGGTGTTGTCTCTGCGGAATCCCAAATCGAGAACATCGATTTTGAATTGCTCGACACCGATTACTGGAAGCAATATGCCACAAAACGCAAGTTGACACGTGCCATCGACCAAGCCATGTACCATGTTGGACTGGCCAAACGTGATCAATCAGGGATCCTTCGGCCGTTGAGAGCGGCGGTCCTCTTGTTTGCAGAAGATCCTTCTGGTTTGCTCGCTGGAAAGATGGCCATTCGATTGTTTCACTACCAAGGAACCGAAACTTCCAAGGACCCGAACACGAACCTTGTCCGTCCCCCCATATCAATTGTTGGCCCGCTTGTACGGCAGATCGCGGATGCTCGTGACGCAATCGTGCGCGAGCTGGCTGGTGGTGTTCAGTATGGACCACTTGGGTTTGAGATTGTTCAGAAGTATCCAGTACGAGTCATTGCGGAAGCAATTACAAACGCAGTGATTCACCGAGACTATAGATTACCCTCGGACATCATCGTGAGGGTTTTCGCTGACCATATCGAGATCGAATCCCCCGGAATGCTGGTCGGACCTGTCAACCCATCCAATATCAATCGGATTGGTTCTTATTCGCGAAACAGCATCCTCGTGCAACACCTTCGAGAGTTTCCTAACCCTCCGAATCTCGACGCGGGTGAGGGGCAACGCCGTTAAGTAAATTACCCAGGAAAAATCGAATAATGCTCT
>CAYMXM010000028.1:0-19883 GCA_964394065.1 uncultured Pirellula sp.
GGCGTTGATTGGAAGCGTTGTTTAACGGAATGAATTCCGTTCTACATTGGCCGCCACCAGCGCAGTGAGCCGGCCCCCTGATCAGGGAACTCCAAGCCCCCCGCCTGTAGCGAGAGGCTCTCGTTGCATCCGGGGCCTTGGGCGGCCCTGACGTATCGGCGGTAAGGGGAGGACGCGGAGCGTCCCCCATCACAACCCGAAGCGTTAGCGAGGGATAGCGTCGCGAGTGAACGTAGCCCTTGTCGGGAATATCTCAGACGTCGGGTGGCACGCCCCTGAGGCACGAAGGGCGTCGGCCAAACACCCCAAACACCTTATATTCATACCGATGCGTCAGGGCCAGCCTTGAGGGAGCCCTGAGTGGGAGGCCGGCTCACTGCGCTGATGGCGGCGTTGATTGGAAGCGTTGTTTAACGGAATGAATTCCGTTCTACATTACAATCTCTGTTGGTTTCAATTCCTCCAGTCTCTATAATCGCGGGGTTCTTTTTCATACAACTACGCCATCGATTTTGCTCGTGTCTTCCCTTCAAATCCCCCTCAACGAACCCACCAGCGATCCTTTGACCGAGCCGTCGATCGTTTTGACCGTTCAAGGTATCAAAAAACGGTACGGAGCCACCGAAGCCCTTCGAAACATGACTTTCGACGTTCGCGAAGGGGAACGGCTCGCGTTGCTGGGCCCGAACGGGGCTGGGAAAACGACTCTCATCCGGACGATGTGCGGGCGGGTTCGCCCCGACGCTGGCCAAGTGCTCCTCCTCGGCCAGTCGATCCAGGAGTCGAATGCACTCCAATCCTTAGGGGTGATCCCCCAGGAACTGGCGATCTATCCCGATCTGAGCGCCAAGGAGAATCTCGAATGCTTCGGGAGACTCTATGGGCTGCGAGGGAAACGGCTCGCTGATCGGATCGATTGGGCGTTGAGCTGGATCGGATTGACGGAACGGGCCAACGAACTGACGAAGACCTTCTCCGGCGGTATGAAACGTCGCGTCAATATCGCTTGTGGTGTCCTGCATCGCCCCCGTCTACTCCTGTTGGATGAACCAACCGTCGGCGTCGACCCACAAAGTCGACAACGGATCTTCGATATGCTAGACGAGTTGCACGTTGCGGGTGCTAGCATCGTTCTGACGACGCATCATCTCGATGAAGCAGAGGAGCGAAGCGATCGGATCGTGATCGTGGACCATGGCGAGGTGATCGCAGAAGGTACCCTCGACGAACTCCTCAAAGCAACGATCGGAGATGCTCGCCAAGTCCGAATGACGATCGAAGGAATCATGGTCGCTGTTCCCGCTGGGCTTCGATGGAGTCCTTCGATTCGCGCGTTCGTCGCAACCGTACATGATGTCGCGATCGAACTTCCCTCCCTCCTTCAACGGGTTCAGCGAGTCGGAGGGGTCGTCAAAGACCTCACGGTCCATCAGCCCAACCTGCACGATGTTTTCCTCCACCTAACGGGTAAGGAACTTCGGGAATGATTTGGACAATAGCGCAGACCAGCTGGAGACGCCTTCGCAACAATCGCTCGGAACTTATCCTCACCTTCGTCGTGCCGATCATCTTCTTCAGTATCTTCGCCGCAATCTTCGGATCGCGCGATTCGAGTTCTTCGACTCCGAAAATCAAAACGGTTATCTCGGACGAAATCGACGACCCGTTCACGCAACGGGCCATTCAAGAAATCTTGGCACAGAACTCGCTTCGACTAATGCAGAAGCACGAGGAGAACGAACCGATGGAGAAGCTGACTCGCAGCCAAGCCGAGGGGCTGGTTCGACGAGGAATGGCTTCTGCTGCGATCTCGTTCAGCCCCGGCGACGGTGACCTGCCGAAGATCCAAGTCCTCACCGATTCCTTCGATCAAGTCGCCTCGCAAGTCTTGATCGCCCTCGTTCAAAAAGGTGTCTTCACCGCCCGCAGCCAGCCCCACCAACCCGAAGCGCTAGCGAGGGACAACTCCCGCACCGACGCGCAAGCAAGAGGCCATGTCCCCTCTCCTCCGAACCAACCTCCCCCCATGCCTGTCATCGAAAGTATCGATTTGATGGGTGGAGAGAAAACGAACCCGGTGATCACGATGTACGCGGCGGGGATCGCCGTGATGTTTGTCCTGTTCAGCGCGACGACATCGAGCGGTTCCCTTTTAGACGAAAAAGAAAATTCCACCTTGGACCGATTGCTCTGCAGCCGATTGACGATGGATCAGCTGCTACTCGGCAAGTGGCTTTACCTCATGATCATCGGCTCACTCCAATTGGTTTTAATGTTCGTTTGGGGGGCGTTGGTCTTCAAAATCGATCTGCTCGGCCATCTTGACGGTTTCTTGGCGATGACGGTCGTTACCTCGGGGGCTGCCGCTAGTTTTGCTCTCCTCTTAGCGACCCTTTGCAGCAGCCGAACACAGCTGGGCTGGGTGTCGACGATCGTGATTTTGAGCATGAGCGCCTTGGGGGGAAGCATGGTTCCACGCTATCTTATGAGCGAAACGATGCAGAGGTTCGGGTTGTTTACGTTCAATGCCTGGGCGCTCGACGGCTTCAACAAGATCTTTTGGCGAGAGGAACCTCTCGAACGGATTGGTTTAGAGCTGGGAGTCCTGGCGGGGTGCGCGGCTCTCTTCATCATTGCAGCACGTATTCTCGCAGTCCGTTGGGAACGCACATGAATCAGAGTCTTCAGAGTGGACAAGGCAACTCTGGTATCGAAAACCCACTCCATCCTTCCGGGCTGTTACGTCGCCACTTTCTTCGGCTTAAACACCAACGGGACCGCATTCTCAAACAGCCCGAAGGGAAACGGAAGGAGGCCGACGTCGAGCGTTGGGAGCACCTGCTCCGCGAATCCTACGAGACCTTCCAGAGACGCGAACGGATGCCTCATACGATCGAGTACGATCCCGAGCTTCCGATCACCCAAGCGAAAGATGAAATCATCGATCTGCTGATCCATCGGCAAGTCGTCATCATCTGCGGTGAGACAGGTTCGGGGAAAAGCACGCAGTTGCCAAAACTCTGTTTGGAAGCCGGGCTCGGCAAGCATGGCTGGATCGGTCACACCCAACCGAGACGAATCGCAGCGAGATCCGTTGCAACGCGCATCGCAGACGAACTCGACTCGTCGATCGGCGGAGCCGTTGGGTTCAAGGTTCGGTTTAACGATCAAACCAAACCGGAATCGTTGATCAAACTGATGACCGACGGTGTGTTGCTGGCCGAAATCCAACGGGATAGGTACCTGGATGCCTACGACTGTATCATCATCGACGAAGCGCACGAACGCTCTCTCAATATCGATCTGTTGATGGCCTATTTGCAACGCCTCTTGCCGAAGCGGCCTGATTTGCGAGTCGTGATTACGAGTGCCACGATCGATGCTGAGCGTTTCTCCGAACACTTCGTCGATGCGATTGGCCCCGCACCGATCGTATTGGTCGAGGGGAGAAGCTATCCAGTCGAGGTTCGTTATCGCGGTGCGATCGATCAGCGAGTTCAGCAGCGAGCTAACGACAGTTGGGTAGACGACACCTCCATCATGGACCGCTTCTGCGATGGGGTCGATGAACTCCTCCAAGAAGGGTACGGAGATATTTTGGCCTTCTTCCCAACCGAACGAGATATTCGGGACGCAGCTAAGGTGTTGCGAGGACATCTAACCCAACGATCGTTGGTGCAGCAGATCGAAGTTCTTCCCCTCTATGCGAGACTTACCGAGGCGGAACAACAGCGGGTTTTTCAACCGCATAAAAAGATGCGCATCGTTCTGGCGACCAACGTCGCTGAGAGTTCTCTTACCGTTCCTGGCATCCGCTACGTGATCGACACGGGGACCGCTCGGGTTTCTCGCTTCGCCGCCAAAAGCAAAGTGCAGCGCCTCCCTATCGAACCGATTCCGCAAGCCTCCGCGAACCAACGATCAGGTCGATGCGGACGGTTGGGGCCGGGGATCGCGATTCGCTTGTACGACGAACAAGACTATTTGAGTCGTCCCCCCTTTGCGACGCCGGAGATTCGGCGCAGCGATCTCGCATCGACGATCATCCATACGAAGTCGCTCGGGATCGACGACTTCGAGAGCCTCCCCTGGCTCGACCCACCTCGCCCAGATGCCGTTCGAGAAGGGATGAACGTTCTTCAAGAACTCGGCGCGATCGATGCGGAAGAACGCCTCACGACGATCGGACGAAAGCTCGCGCGCTGGCCGGTCGATCCTCGGGTCGGAAGGATGATCCTTGAAGCAGAAAAGAATGGCTGCCTAAACGAAATGCTTATCATCGCTGCCGCGATCGAGACGCAAGACCCACGGATGCGACCTCCTGAAAAAAGTGCGGCCGCCGATGAAGCCCATCTCAAGTTCAAAGACCCTCAAAGCGACTTCCTCGCCTACCTGCGCATCTGGGAGTTCTACCAATCTCTTCGAGAGCAACTAGGGCGATCGCGGTTAGCCAAAGCGATGCAAGAGAATTTTCTATCAATGGTGAAGCTGCGAGAATGGGCCGACGTGCATCGACAGTTGCTAGAGCAATGCAAAGAATCGAAGATCGCGATTCCCAAGAAAGTTCTGGAACTCCCCCCGTTAGAAACCGAAGAACGCAAACCCTCCTCCCTCCCCCGTGGTTTGATGGCCCCCCGTGGCCCGGGCGTCTCGCCCGGAGCCTCCCACCGTGGCTTGGGCGTCTCGCCCAAAGTTGCAAAATCCATCTCGGGCGAGACGCCCGAACCACGATTAAACCAACAACCCCCGACAAACCAGCAGTACCCGAAGGGCTACGATTCCTTACACCTATCGTTGCTCGCCGGTCTCTTACCTGGCATCGCCACGATCGAAGATACCGGAAAGTATCGAGGAGCTCACAACCTTGAGATGACCCTTTGGCCAGGCTCCGGAATCCGTACAACCAAACCGAAGTGGATCCTTTCCGCCGAGCGGATTGAGACGACGCAGCGTTATGCGCGAACCGCAGCTCGCATCGAACAAGAATGGATCGAACGGGTCGCGACCCACTTGATCAAATACAGTTATGAGGAGGCGCACTTCAGTCGCAAGCAAGGCAAAGCGCTCGTGATGCGGAAAGGGACGCTCTTCGGTCTCCCCGTCTCTCCTCGCATCGCGGTTCCACTCGCCCCCCTCAATCCCACGCTCGCCAGAACGTTATTGATCGAGTTTGGATTGGCAGGGGGTGAACTGGTCTCGCGAGCCAAGTTCTGGCAACATAATCAACAATTGATGGAGGAGGTGCGATCGCTCGCCGATCGAACGCGACGCCGAGACTTGATCATCGATCCTCAGACGCTGGTCGACTTCTACGAAGCGAGGATCCCTCAGAGTGTCGTCGATCGAAGCTCTTTAGAAACATGGGATCGATCCCTGCAGCCGCAAGGAAAAGCCAAGGAAGGTGGACGCAAGGCGGAGAACGCTAAATCGCAACTCCCCTCCCCTTATCTCACTTGGGATGACATCATCATCCCCGTCGATCGCCGCGAAGTCGATCAGCATTTCCCAGAGAGGCTCTCCTTAGGTGTTACCGAACTCGATCTCAAATATCGATACGAGCCTGGGCATGACTCGGATGGTGTGAGCGTTGCGATTCCAACGAGTGTCCTTCATCAAATCCACGCGGAGCGATTGGAGTGGTTGGTTCCAGGGTTGCTCGAAGAGAAGCTGGTTTGTTTGATCAAGTCCCTACCGAAACGGCTTCGACGTCAGCTCGTTCCGGTTCCCGACAACGCAAAGAGATTGATGCCCCAAGTTTTGGAAATGTTCCGCAACGATCAACCTTTCTGGAAAGGGCTTTGCGATGTACTGACCCAGGACTTGCACGAGGTCGTCAAACGGGAAGACTTCGATTTGAATTCGCTTCCACAGCACTTGCGAATGCGAATCGAAGTGTTGGACGATTCTGGAAAAGTCCAGCAAGCGGGTCGTGATCTAGCAGAGATTCAAGGTACACATAAAGATGCCGTAAGTCATGCAGTGCATCACAACAGTCCGAAGACCAGCTACGATTGGACCCGGGAAAAATTGGAGACTTGGGACATCGACGAACTCCCTCGCTCGGTGATCGAGATGCGAGGGGGTGTTCGAGTCGAGATGTATCCCACGCTTCTTTCCGATGGAGAGAAAACTCGTACGACAACAGTGGACCATCCCTTGATGGCCGAGCAGTTGTTGCGAGTTAACTGGATTCGCTTGTTGCATCGGATCGAGCGAAAAGAGATTCGAAGCCATTTGCAACACATGCCTCAATTTAACAGTTGTTCGTTATGGCTATCCGATCGATTGCCGGGTGACAAGTTGCGAGAGTGGCTTGGGGACTTGATGGCGCGACTCGCTTTCTTGGATGTGAAGTGGCATGCCGAATCGTTGGAGCCGGCACCTCGCACAAAGGTCGAGTTTGAAATTGCGCGGATCAAACGGATCGAGCGCTTGAGTATGGCCGCAAGTGAGATCGGTCGTTGGCTTCCGAAGTTAGCAGAAGCGAACCACAAGGTACGAGGACTCCTGGAGCGAGCCCCCGGCAATTGGAAAGGGAGTACCGAACAAATCCGCGAGCAGTTGTTAGCTCTTTGGGCTCCTGGAAATGTCTGGAATGCCCCTTGGTGTGTCCTGAAGGAGTTCCCTCGCTATTTGCAATCCCTAGCCATCCGGATCGACAAACTCAAATCGACAGGGAGCGCTAAAGATCTCGCGCTAGAGGGAACCGCCCGCAAGTTCTGGGACGACTACCGCACGCGTTGGGAGAAGACTCAACCCTCGGCAGCGACTTTGGAGTCGGTCAAAATCGATGGGAAAGAAAGCCTCGGTGGAGGCTCCCTCTATCCGACCGGGAAGCTATCCGAATACCGATGGTGCATCGAAGAACTCCGTGTATCCATCCATTCTCAAAACCTAGGCACCCGCATAAGCATCTCCCCCAAGCGCCTAGAAAAAATGCAAAGCGAACTCTCAATGTAGAACGGAATTCATTCCGTTAAACAACGCCGCCAATCAACGCCGCCATCAGCGCAGTGAGCCGGTCTCCCATTCAGGGCCCCTCAAGCCCCCCGCCCGTAGCGAGAGGCTCTGGCTCAGACTTCAGGCTCCAGGTTTCAGGTTTCAGACTTCAGGAAGAATACTGATTTAAACCACGAATCGAACGAATCTTACGAATGAGGCTTGAGACTTGAGGATGAGGGGGCTTCCATTTAACCGCAGAGAACGCACGCCTCTTTCTCCCTCAGGCCCTATTCGTAAGATTCGTCCGATTCGTGGTTACTCCTCCCGCTACTTCCCCTTTACCAACGTACGAACCCGGCAGATGTAACTATCGGCTGTGATGAAGAGAGTGGAACCATCTTCACCCCAGTTGCAGTTGCTCGTCTTTTCACCGGTGTTGATTCTCCCGAGAACTTTTCCCTCACTTGAAAAGATCCAAACGCCACCAGGACCTGTCGCCCAGAGGTTCCCTTTCGTATCGGCTTTGAGTCCATCGGGAAGCCCGGGAAGTTTTCCCACCTCCGAGGTCGCATCATAGAAGAGTTCCCCTTTGCCAATTGTTCCGTCCTCTCGTACGGGAAACTTCTTCCAGATCGCGTTTCGCGGGTCGCTTTGCGCTACGTAAAGAGTCTTTTGGTCGGGGGAAAAGGCTAGACCATTGGGGCGTTGAAGTTCGGTAGTAAGAAGCGTGATCTCTCGATTCTTCTTCGAAATTCGATAGACCCCAAAATGATCCAGCTCTCGTCTTGGATCATTCTCGCGAGCAGGGAGTCCATAAGGTGGGTCGGTGAAGTAGATATCTCCGTTGCTCTTCAGGGCTGCATCGTTGGGGCTGTTCAATCTCTTCCCTTCAAAGCGATCGGCAAGAGTAAGCTTCCCACCTCCTGGAGTAAGAACGGAAACGCGCCGGTCCCCGTGCTCGCAGAGGACCAGATGACCTTCGTCGTTCACCATAAGTCCGTTGCTACCTGGCTCCAGTCCATAGTAGGTAATCCCGGTATAGCCCGACGGGTTCATGAAGAGTTCGACCCCTTTGGATTCCGTCCATCGGAAGATCGAGTTGCGAGGAATATCGGAGAACAGGAGATAGCCATCCTCCTTCCCTCCCACCCAGACGGGGCCTTCGGTCCATGTGAATCCGTCCGCGAGGACTTCGATCTTGGCATCTGCTCCGAGAAGTTCATCGAGTTTCGGATCGTTCCGTTCGATCTTTCCAATCGAGCGAAAGGAATTGGGGGCTCCGTTTTGCGCATTACAGGTCATAGAGCTTCCGGTCCAAGTGGCAACTAAGCAGAGGGATAGAACAAGTTGTCGAACAAAGTTTTGTCGTTTCATAGCGAAGGTAGGATCTGGCAAGAGGAATGGAGAGTTGGCAAGCCTCCTAGTGTACACAAGGCTTGAGGGGTGAGGCTTGAGACTTGAGGAAGAAATGGGCTCGCGTCCTTCCTTCCCCCAAACTTTTTCCCTGCCGATCATCTCGCAGCCTAATATAATGAGCCTCGTTCGAGACGCCCGACGCCAAGAAGTCCCAATCCTTTTTCCTTAGCATCTCCACAGCCTACCCCAAAACCATGCCTGTTACGATTCGCAAAGGAAAAGCACTCGATTATCTCAACCTCACCCCGCTGATTGATGTCGTTTTTCTCCTCCTTATTTTTTTCTTGGTAGCAACCCGTTTCGCCCAGGAAGACCGCGAACTGCCGGTCCGGCTCCCTACGGCAGCAAACGCATTGCCGATGACGGTCGAGCCGGATGAATTGGTTGTCCATATCGACATCCGAGGCAAATACACCGTGCACGGCCAAGAGATGGACCTCCCCAATCTGGAGGAAACCATTCAAAAGGCAGTCGCGGATAACCCACTCCACCAAGTGGTCATCATTCGAACAGATCGAGACGCCCCGGTTCAATGGTCGGTTCATGTGATGGACTTGTGCACGAAACACAAAGTTCCATCCTATCGACTCTCCACGGAGCCCCTTCCCCCGTCATGACTCCCCGAGCAGCGTTCAAAGGGGGAAGCCTTTGGCTTCTCGACATCGCATTCCTCCTCCTGGGTGGACTACTCCTGATCCTGGTGATGCGGTTGCTACGGTTCGACGCTCCTGAACCGTTGCTAAACGCGTGGACCTATGTCCTCGGCGTGCCGACTATCCTTATCACCGTTTCGATGCTCACCCACACCCTCTCCAACGATCTGGTCGAACGCTCGATTCAAGTCGGCTTTCTCGCCAGCGTAATCCTCCACTTGACGGTGATGTTCGGTGCCTCGCAATGGCACCTCTTTATCGGACCAGGAGACTCTCCCTTTGGCCAAGGTGAAGTCCTCGCGATCGATCGACCGGTTCAGGAAATTCAACAGGTAAAGTCGGACAGTTCACCACCTGTCTACTATGAGCCCCAAAGCTATTCAGCCGTCGGCGAACGGCCCGACTATATGCGTCCCATCCCTACCGAAACCGAACCGGTCGAACTGGCCATCGAAGAAACGAAGCAGTCGGTCGATTCTGCTCCTTTGAACCTAACGCCAGAAAAACCGGAACTGGCTCCGACTCCCCCCAACGCTCCGGCCCTCGACCAGCGGCAGCCGATGCTGGATGCGGAGCCCGATATCGCCCCACTTCAGAATCAACCGAACCGTCCAGAGATGATCGAACTTTCCACCCCGCTCGCGGAAGTCATCGAGGTACCGACGACGAACCTCCACTCCCCGGCGCCCACCGAAGGGGATCTCGCCCCCCTCGCAGTGAACAACATCACGAAATCAGCAACGAGCTCCACGGTCGGTTCGGTGGAAAAGCTCTCTCCTCCCGACGCATCGTTCAACACTCTCGCAAACCATCTTGCAACTCCTTCCCCTTCCCGACTTCCTATGGGCTCGACAGATCGACAGGGGAGCTTACCGCAAGGATCAGAACCTACCTTTATCGACGACTCCCGCTTCTCAGAATTCGCCCCTAGCTCCACCCTGGAGCTGCGACATTCTCAAGATCGAGGTGGGGCCGCAGTCGCTGGAGGAGCAGTCGCTGGAGAAGAGATCCCAATAGAGCCAGGTATGGGGGCGGTCGCAGAAAAGGGCCCCTCGACAGAGCTCCTCTCCCCCGAGGCGCTCGGTTCGGAAGGGCTTCGAGAAGGGATCACCAAAGGGACGAACGCGCAAGGGAAGGGTGGGAGCACTCTTGCGATGGTTCCGATCGAGTCCCTTGGGTTGGATCGACTCCCAGGCCGTGCCAACGGATTGTCAACTCGCTTCGAACCGTCGGGAAGCCAATCTTCGTTAGCGCTCAACATGCCTCTTCCTGATATCGGACGATTCGATGTTTCCCCAGGTGCATTGACTCGTCCAGAGCGAAGTGGTGGGGCAGGACTCGCCGCGCCGAGCGTACCGATTCCCACTCCTGCTTTCTCCCAACGGATTCAACGAGTTCAGGACCGGGAGAGGCAAGCTGCTTCCTCGTTGGGTCCACTCGGCCCGCAAACCGAACGGGCGATTGAAATGGGGCTTCAGTTTTTAGCCAAGCATCAAAGGAAGGATGGGTCATGGCAATTGGGGGATTTCGGAGAACCCGTTCGGATGCAAAGCACCACAGCGGCCACCGCGCTGGCCCTTCTTTCCTTTCAAGGAGCAGGCTACACCCACAAGCAGTTTAAATACCAAAGCGTATGTCGCGGCGCGATCGACGCGCTTCGGAAAGGACAACGCCCCAACGGAGATCTTTATCAGCGCGGGGATCCCGTCTCGGACGCGAACGCTTGGCTCTATAGTCATGCCATCGCTGCCCTCGCCCTTTCGGAAGCGTATGGAATGACGCAAGACGACGAGATTCGAGAGAGTGCTCAGAGGGCGATCGACTTTCTGGTCAATAGCCAAGATCCCGTCGGTGGAGGTTGGAGATATACACCGAAGATTGGCTCCGACACGAGCGTAACGGGTTGGGTCATGATGGCCCTGAAGAGTGCGGAACTCGCGGGGCTTCAAGTTCCTAAAAATGTTTATGGCGGGATCTCCAAGTGGTTAGAGAATTCGCAGGCAAGAGAGGCACCTTATCTTTATCGCTATAACTGGCAAGCCAATACGCCGAGCACCGAGCATGGTCGGATCCCAACGCCGGTGATGACCAGCGTTGGATTGTTGATGCGACTCTATACCGGTTGGAAGAGAGGGCATCCTCAGATGGATCAAGGGACCACTTGGCTATTGCGATACCCACCTCGAGAAGGAACCGAGCGCGCACCCGCTCGGGATACGTACTATTGGTACTACGCGACCCAAGTGATGTTTCATCAAGGTGGCGACAAATGGAAAGTTTGGTACAACGCACTCTATCCTTTGTTGATCCAGTCCCAAATTCAACAGGGGGAGATGGTCGGTTCCTGGGAGCCCCTCGGACCGGTCCCAGACGCTTGGGGAGAGTATGGTGGGCGGCTCTATGTCACAACGCTGAACCTGCTTTCGCTCGAGGTCTACTACCGCCACCTTCCCCTTTACGAAGCGACCGCTGAATAGGCGCGAAGAAACCGATGACCGAATCCCCTCGTCCTCTTACCCTCAAACGAACTCCGCGGAAGAGCCTTGAAATTCAATGGAGCGATGAACGGACGATGGAATATCCGTTCCGCCTCCTACGAGATGCCTGTCCCTGCGCGACGTGCAAAGAAAAATCGCGGGCCAACGAGACCAAGCCACCGAATCCCCTGAACGTTCTTTCGGCGGCGGAAACCGTTCCGTTGATGATTCACGACATGCGTCCGGTCGGGAATTACGCCTATAACATCGTTTTTTCTGATGGGCATACGTCGGGGCTGTTTACAATAGAGTATCTACGCGAGATCGGGATTCCTCTCGAACCAGAACATTGAGCATGTTGGTCGAGGAGTCCTTACCCGGACAAATTTCATCGACGTATGCATCTTTCCAGACACAGCTCCCGCACCAACCGATCGGACGTTGATTCCTGGGACGAGCTTCTCGTCATGGGGTGGCGTGAAACAGTCGCTTTGCCCGATCTCGGTATAGAGCAGATCCATGCCAAATTGGATACCGGGGCGCAGCTCTCCTCGATTCATGCCACGGAAATCGAACGCTTCAATCGTCGGCGCCAACCCTGGATTCGTTTTCTCAGTTGGAGTGATACCGAGGGAGAAGCAGGTGCAGTCCGCTGCGAAGCACGCTGGGTTTGCGATCGCGTGGTCCGTTCATCCAATGGATCGACCGAAACCCGCCCGATGATCGAGACGACCCTCTACATCGCCGGATTCCACTGGCTAGTCGACGCAACCCTCAGCGATCGCTCCCCCCTCGAGTGCAAGCTCTTGTTAGGACGCGAAGCATTAAGCAACCGATGCATGGTCGACTGCGGAAGGAGCCATCTAACAACTCGAAGATAACCCCTCCAATGTAGAACGGAATTCATTCCGTTAACCGCCGCTTCCAATCAAAGCCGCCGTCAACGCTGTGAGCCGGCCCCCCATTCAGGGCCGCCCAAGCCCCCGCCAAGCAGCGAATGGCCGCAGAGATACTTAACCGCAGAATGCGCAAGGAAACGAGGAAATTTCAACGCAGAGTCGCGGAGACGCAGAGGCGCAGCGATTTTCTTCTCTGCGTCCCTGTGCCTCCGCGGCTCAGCGTTTCGTTCTCTTGACAGTGAGGTAGAGTGCGTGAAGTGGTCGCCAATGCCAGCCTCTGGTCTCACACCTCACCCCTCAAGCCTCCATTCGTATCAAGCCTCCATTCGTTCGATTCGTGGTTCATCCCTAGTCCCTCTGCGCTCCCCTGCGTTCTCTGCGGTTAATTCTTAACAGCCAGTCGCTGCTTGTCGGGGGCTTGAGTGGCCCTGAATGGGGGGCCGGCTCACAGCGCTGACTGCGGCCTTGATTGGAAGCGTTGTTTAACGGAATGAATTCCGTTCTACACTTGCGGGCTTGGGGTAAGAGGTTAGACTTATGGCCCCTCCAAAATTGGTCGCTTGGTGAAATTGGCAGACACGCAAGACTTAGGATCTTGTGCCGCAAGGCGTCGGGGTTCGACTCCCCGAGCGACCACTAAGTCTATTATCTCTTACCGATTTTCTGATCGCACTAGACGGACGCGACGTGGACAACTACCCACTGATTTCGAGTCCTCAGAATCCCAAGCTCAAAGAAGCCGTTTCCCTTCGCGAATCTCGACAACGCCGGAAAACAGGAACCTTCCTTATCGACGGAAGGGATCTTCTCTGCAAGGCCCTCCGTGCAGGTTTTCGCATCGACCAACTATTCCTTTCTGATCGCTTCTCAGACCTGTCCCTAGTCCATACTCTCCAAGAATCGGGGTGCGAAATCTATCGGCTGGCCCCAGCGGCGATGGGTAAATTGCAATACGGGGAACGGGATGTCGATGCGATTGGAGTCGCTCGATATGCGGATACGGGGCTTCAATCGTTGACCAAGCGGATCGCCGCGAAAAGGACCACTGGGGCCTTCCAGTCCAAAACCTACTTGGTGCTCGACCGGATGGAAAAGCCTGGAAATTTAGGAGCAGCTCTTCGAACGGCAGACGGCGCCGGCGTCCGAGGGGTTCTTCTGTCGGATCCAATCTGCGACCTCTGGAATCCCAATGCGGTCCGTTCTAGTTTGGGAGCCCTCTTTACGGTCCCAATCGCAACAGGGACAGAACAAGAGATCACGGCTTGGTTGTGTGAACGAGGAGCCACAATCTTCACTGCAAGAGTCGAAGGTTCTGCCCCTTACGCAGAAGCTGATTTCCGCTCCGAGCATGCAATCGTCATCGGGAACGAAGCCGAGGGGCTGCAACAAAGGTGGAGCGGGGCAAACTGCCTCGCAGTTTCTGTCCCCATGCTCGGCGCAATCGACTCCTTGAACGCATCAGTCACAACCGCTGTACTCGCCTACGAAGCGTTAAGACAGCAAACAGGGAGTGAAAACAAGGGGGGAAATTAACCGCAGAGGGCGCAGGGAAGCGCAGAGGGAGGGGTGATTTCTCAGGGGTTAATTTGCTTCTTTATAGTTGTTCACGATTCGTTTTAAACCATCGATCAAACGTGGGGCGTGGAAATTGATTAGAAGTCCCACCTCTAGCTTTCGGAGTTTTAGATACGACAAGAGTTGAGCCTCGAAGATTGGGTTCATTTTCTCAACTGCTTTCAGTTCCACGATCACTAGATTTTCTACTAGAAGGTCGACTCGATATCCTGATTCCAGCAGTATGCCATCGTACTCAATAGGCAAAATCACTTGTACCTGAACTCTCAGGCCTCGTTTCTTGAGTTCATGGGCCAAACAAGTTTCGTAGGCGGATTCAAGCAATCCCGGCCCCAAAAGTGAATGGACTTTGATTGCCGCATCAATGATCTGGCCAGTAATTTCGTCGATTCTCATGGCTCATTTTTTAACCGCAGGGGGGCGCAGCGAAACGCAGAGCTGAAGGGAGCTACCCCTCTGCGCTTCCCTGCGCCCTCTGCGGTTAATTCTTCTTACAACGCTATTCTAACGGATTGTTGCTCAAGGAGCGGGAGATATTGCTGGCTTTACCCCTCGCTTACGTTTCCGGCTTGTAACTGCAACTTCCGTTGTTTTTAAAGAACAGAATCCATCTTGCTTTTTATGCCGTCAAAACACGACAATCCAAGCCGATATGGGGATTTGTCAACCAACTCATGAAAAGCGATGTCCACGGTCAACTCAAAAGCAACCGCCGAAGGAATGGCGAATGGCCGGGCCGTTTTTCGGGAACGCCCTGACCGCTGGGACCATCCTCTCGATCCTGAAATGCTCGAACGGGATGTCAGTTGGCTACTTACTGCCCCCCCTTTTAACCAACTCAATCCACGCGCCTTCGAAGCAGTAGGCTCCCTCGAACAGATTCTCAGACACGACTCGCGAATCCTGCGTTTCGAACCTGGCGATCTGATCGTTCGGGAAGGGGACTACGGAAGTAGTGCCTTTATCGTCCTTCGAGGCTCGGTCCGTGCATTCCTCGTCTCCCTTTGGGCGCAACAAACAACCGACTCGAACACGTTGCTCGAAGCGACCTGGGGGAGATTCAAAGAATGGTTCCTCAAAAATCCCCCCGAGAACTCGACCGGTAAGCCACCGAAAAAAGGAGATCCCCCAGGGGACTCGAATCGCCGGGAAGGAGCTCGAAACGGTGCAACGAGAAATGCCCCTTCCCCCCCACAGCAGCAGATCGAGCAAGTCGAAGGTCGCAACCGGATCTTCCTTCAAGACATCGAAGGGATCATTCAAGACTTTCAATCGGAGTCGTTAGGCGTCGGTAGTCTCTTTGGAGAGCTTGCTGCGATCACTCGCACTCCCCATCGATTCACGGTCGTCGCCGAGGCACCAACGGTTGTCTTGGAAATACGATGGCAAGGACTTCGCTTGCTTCGACGGGACGCGGGGTTCAGTGAATACTTGAGTCAACGCTACCGCCAATCGGGGCTGCAAAAACATTTGAGAGAGACCCCCATCTTCCGTTTCCTCACCGAAGAGTCGATTCAAAAAGTCGTCGACGCGACCAAGCTCGATTCGTTTGGAGACATGGAATGGTTCGCGGACTATAAAACGTTGGCGGATCGTGATATGAACGAACGGATAGGAACCGAACCCCTCATCGCTGAAGAGGGAACGGAAGCCAAAGATCTATTTCTTATTCGAGCTGGCTTTGCACGAGTCAGCTTTGAACATGGAGGTGGGCATCAAACGCTTGCCTACCTCGGACGTGGCCAGATGTTCGGACTTGAGGAGATCTCGCATCGGTTCCTTCACCCCGGGGATCGTGCGGTCCCCTACCAAACCTCACTTCGAGCTCTGGGATTTGTCGATGTCCTCCGCATCCCCGCGGAGACTTGCTTTGCCTCGGTTCTGCAGCAGGTTCGGAAGAGCGAACTTCCCACATTGAAAAAACCCTTCCGTTACGACCACAACGGACGAGTTCCGCCAGATGTTCATGGATTGCAAGGGGGAACTCCACTTGATACCTCCTTGATCGAGTTTTTGGTCGATGAGCGGATCATGAACGGGCGTAGAACCATGGTGATCGACCTGGATCGCTGCACCGGATGCGATGATTGCGTGAAAGCCTGTGCAACCACACACGGAGGTATCCCCCGTTTTGTTCGAACCGGGCCGCAGTTCGGCTCCTTGATGTTCTCCCATGCCTGCATGCATTGTGTCGATCCGGTATGCATGATCGGGTGCCCCACGGGAGCGATCGGTCGAAATCCCGATACGGGAGTGATCGCGATTCAGACCGACATTTGCATCGGATGTCGGACTTGCGCGGAGAGCTGCCCTTACGAAAACATCGTCATGCTTCAAGCCAAAGATACGAAGGGGAGGAGCCTTCACGATCAAGCGACCGGGCTTCCGATCCTTCAAGCTTCGAAGTGCGATCTCTGTCAGAAACTGCCGTTCGGCCCTGCCTGTCAGCAGGCGTGCCCCCACAATGCGTTGTTTCGAGTCGATACCAGCGAAGTCGATTCCTTGGCAAACTGGTTTCAGAAGGGGCGAGGGGAACGATGAAAGATCCCACGATTGCTATCCCTCCCACCGTGGCTCCGGCGTCTCGCCAGGAGTCGCAAAGGCCGTTCCGGGCGAGACGCCCGGGCCACGGCGGTAGTTCGGTATTTGCCTCTCGCATCATTCGAATCTGCTTTATCGCCCTCATGGTCGGGGCGATCTACTGGATACGAAACTATCGAATTCAACAACTTGGGAACGAAGCCTTCGTAACAGGCTACGTGCTGACCTGCGTCTGCATCGCTCTCGGTTTACTCGGTGTACGAAAGAAGCTCATTCATCTTTCTCTCGGTCCAGTTGCTCATTGGCAAAAGGCCCATCACTGGCTCGGTTCCCTCTGCTTGATCATCTACCTGATGCATGCCGGAGTCATGACAAGCGGTTGGCTCGAGTCGGCTCTTGCAATCGTCTTCTGGGTAATTCTTGTCAGTGGGATTGTGAGTTGGCGCGTGAATCGCACGTCGCCAAAGCTACTTCAAGCCGCAGGGAAAGTGATGTTGCGATCGGACATCCCAGCCGCAAGGCGGGACGTTCAAGAGGACGCGTATCGATTGGCCCTTCGATGCGCGGGGAACAGCAACTCGAGTGCAATTGCCGATCTCTACCGCGAAAAACTTGCCCTCTTCTTTCAATCACCTCGCTCTATTTGGTATCGAATTTCACCTTCTGGTAAACTCCGCCGAGAGTTGCTCGCTGAACTCGAACGCCTCGACCGCTACCTGGACGAGAAAGGAAGAGGGTTGAAACAAGAGATGCATCGATTGATCAGCCGGCGGGACGACCTCGATTTCCAAATGGCGATTCATCAGCGGGTTCGCTTCTGGGCAACCTTCCATTCTTGCTTCCTCGGTGCATTTGTCGTCCTTGCGGCGGTTCATATCCTGCTGGCCCACCTATACTCAAGTCACTGGTAGATGAACGAACCAACCAACCAGTACAGAACACCTCACGCTAGGTTTCGTTGCGGGCTATCGAACAGTGGGAAAAGCTGCAAGGATGGTCCGATCGGTTCGCGGTGCAGTCAATCGATCGATGGGGAAGATGGTTGCGTTCCGATACGAACATTGCGAGGTTGGAGACGCTTGGTCTTCATCGCTTCGACTCTCTTGAGCATCTTGCTGGTTCTGATCCTCCTCCCCTCCTGGCAACGCCATACTGCGATCGCTCCAGGGCCCCTTTCGCATGCCCACGCGCAGTTGTTGCACGCGTCGTTCAACTCAGGAAGTGAGGCGATCAATTCCAACGATCGTTGTGCTGCTTGTCACCCCAACACTCTCAGTTCAGAAGCGAGAGCTCTCTTAACAGAAGTGCATAGTCGGAGTGGAGTAGCACCTGCCGTGGGGCTCCAATCGCAGCTTTGCCTCAACTGCCATCTCGATACGATGCCGAACGGACTAGCAGGAACCCCGCACGACCTCGTCGGGGAGGATCTAGCAGAATTGCTGAACTCCGTTACCAGTTCCCCACCTAAGGCCTTGGCCAAGATGGCAACGGAATGCAGCCAATGCCATCGCGAGCATCAAGGGAACTCGCAAATGCTAAGTCAGATCACGAGCGAGCGCTGCCAAGCCTGCCATCGAACGCAATTTGATTCGTTTGCCAAGGGGCATCCCGATTTCACTCTCTACCCTGAAGCTTCCCCTCGAAGCATTTCCTTCGATCACGGAAAACACCGAGACCTTCACTTCGCTAAGAAAAGTACCTCCTTCGATTGCAAAGCGTGCCACCTTTCGGACGATCGAACAGGAGTCGTCGGAAACATCTTTCGAAGCGTTTCTTTCGAGCATGCTTGCGCCTCGTGTCACCAAGAACCGTTGCAGACGCAATCGACCGATGGAGTCCTCGTCTTGCAGATCCCCAGCTTGGATCGGAATGTACTTCGACAAGGAGGAGTCGAGCTAGGTCCTTGGCCTGTCGCAGCAAGTCAGATCATGGATGGGGAGCTATCCCCTCTATGGCGTGAGTTAATCCGCCAAGCTCCCGACGGGGAAGTGATCTTGAACCGGCTTCCTCCTTCGGGAAGGTTGCAGGATATCGATCTCGAGAATCGAGATCAGCTTGTGAATGTAGGGAAGCTCGCAGAAGCGATTCGCCATCAGTTGAAAAAGCTCGCGAGCGAAGGGCAGCCGGGCCTTCGCCAGATACTCGAGAAAAGTGAAGGAGTTCCCTCGCTACCATCACGCGACCGTTGGCTCAACGCATTCGCTTCAGGAGTTCCCGTCGATCTATTTCGAACGGCGCACTCCCGATGGTTCGCAACCAACGGAGAGGATGTACCTTCGTCGCAGGGGAATCCCCAACAGGTGGGGGGATCAAACGATCTCGTGATTCGGCAGCCGAGCCGAAGGTCACCTCCGGTGATCCTGTTCGCTAACGATGCGCGAACCCTAGAGAATCAAGGCCTCGTAGAGAATCAAAATGAAGGAGCACCTTCCGGGGATCTGCTAGGTGGCGAGGATCTATTGGGAGAGGGAGATAGTTTGCTGAACAACTCCGATTCCCTTTTGTTAGATGGCGATGATTTGCTTTCGGGTGGCGAGAGCATCCTGAACCAACCAACTCCACTTCAGACCGCTCCTGAGAAACCACTCAAGGGATGGGAGCATATGCCGTACGGAGGTTGGATGATCGATGAAGCGCGAGTTGCACTAGTCTATATTCCCCAACCCCACGGAGATCGTTGGTTAAGCCGCTGGATCGAATGGTCGCTGCTTCAAGAAACTCAAAATATCGGAACCAAAACTGGTGTAGCAGGACAGGGGATCGTGCAGCAATGTTTGCAGTGTCATAGCATGAATGAAAGTACATTCCGACAGGACTCCGCATTAGACCCATCGAGTATCTTCCTGGCCTCTTCCCGCAGAGGAAGGTTGAATTCGAATGGAGATATCGATCAAGCTTGGAAGATTCAGCAAAGACCCGATTCGTTCCGTTCTATCACGAAGTTCAATCACGCTCCCCATTTAACGATCGCATCGTTGAACGACTGCCAAAGCTGCCATGTCTTGGACAAGGTCGCCACGCCAGACAGCCTATCCGTTGCCAGCCACGGCTGGGAAGAGAATGGAAGAGTTGTCCACCACGAGTTCCGGGGGATGAACAAGACTCTGTGCGCAACCTGTCATCAACGCAACGGAGCCGGGGACAGCTGCACCCAATGTCACAATTACCACGTCCATTCGAAGTAGAAACCTCCTAATCGCTACTATTGATTCTTTCTTACAGAAAAATGCTTCACCGCGACGCGTAAGCGAGGCCCGAGAATCACAACCCGTGGCGTAAGCGAGGGACAGCACTGGCAACCAGGCATCCCCCCCCTGGCAACCAAGCATCCATCCCAGGTCTCACATCACGCCCTTCGTGCCTCAGGGACGTGCCACCCG
>CAYMXM010000029.1:0-19725 GCA_964394065.1 uncultured Pirellula sp.
TGCTTAAGTTCATGCGTATGTGGTGACGCTGCGCTTACCACCGGCTAATGGCTGTAATCCCTTCGGGATACCAGAGGATACAAAACTTATCCTCGAGTTCTCCTCTGCGAAACTCCGCGTTCCCTGCGGATCGACCCTGCCGGATCAACGATGTACAATCGTAAAGGCTATTCTGGATCCGAAGCCTTTTACGAAGCCAAATGTTGCCTTCGACTTTTGATCCGCGTTTAGTCGTCCCATGGAGAAAATCACATGTTGTTGAGAATTGTTCTCTCGACTGCTTTCGCCCTTCTGTTGCCACTCGTTAGCCTGGGGGAGCCCCTCAAGCTCGATAAAGAAAAATCCAAGATTGAATTCGTCGGTTCAAAACCTCCGAAAGATGGCAAAGTAGAAAGCCACACCGGAGGATTCAAAGAGTTCAAGGCGGATGCCACCTTGGACCATGCTGCTCTCGAGAAAAGCACGCTAGTTCTCGAGATCAAAACCGACAGCCTCTTTTCTGACAATTCAAAGCTGACCGACCATCTGAAGAATCCCGACTTCTTCGATGCCAAGAAGTATCCGACGATCAAGTTTGAATCGACCAAGGTCGCTCCTGGCGAGAAAGCAGGTGAGCTGACCGGTAAGTTGACAATGCTCAAAAAGACTGAGGAACTAGTCGTTCCCTACAAGGTGGAGTTAACCGACACCCACGTGGTACTAACCGCTGAGTTCAAGCTGGATCGAACGAAATGGGGAATGAACTACGGTGTCCCTAACGTCAATGCCGAAGTCGACGTCAAAGCAACGCTGACTTTTAAGAGGTAAGGTGTAAGTGGTAAGCGGTAAGCGGTAAGCGGTAAGCGGTAAGCGGTAAGCGGTAAGCGGTAAGGGGGTGGACGCGAAGCGTCCCCCCCCATCACAACCCGTGGCGTAAGCGAGGGACTGCGTTGCGAGTGCACGTACCCTTTGTCGGGGCCCCTTGTCGGGAATATCAAGCGTCGGAAGGAACGTCCTTGAGGCACGAAGGGCGTGCTGGGAAACCTTGGATGGATACCTGGTTGCCAGCGCTGTCCCTCGCTTACGCCACGGGTTGGGATTTACTGCTCCCTCTTGGCAGTGAATACCAAGTAGCACAACTTCACAATTTGCGCATCGGGCTAGTAAGGTTTGATTTCTTGAACTCGAAAACGAATCCACTCGATCTTACAGCGGTCATCAAAACCCCTGAGAACATCGAATTCGATTACCGTTTGGCTGGCCCCTTTCGGCGGTTCCCAGCGTTGCTCATCGATTTCATCATTCGAATGTTGATGATTGCTGCGGGATACGTCGTTATCATGGTCCTCGCATCTTTCGTTAATTCCCTCTCCGGACTAACGGTTTTCCAAGACTTCGCCTTACTCATCGCGATGGTCGTGGATTTTTTGCTCCTCTGGTTTTATGGAACCTTATTCGAGACCTATTGGAACGGTCAGACCCCCGGCAAATGGGCTTGTAGCATTCGAGTCATCTCGACCGACGGTCGCCCCGTCAACGCCTTCCAAGCATTGATTCGCAATTTGCTGCGCCCTGCCGATTTCGCCCCGTTTATCTCGCTCGAAGCCATTTCGAGCGATCTACCCCCGGTCTACTTTATCCCGACGTTTCTCTGCTCGTTCTTGTGCATGATTCTTACGAAGCGGTTTCAACGCCTCGGGGATCTTGCTGCTGGGACGATGGTGGTCGTCAACCAAACCTCTTGGATTCCCTCCAACGTGAAACTGGAGGATCCCCGCATCCCCTCCCTCGCGTCGTTTATTCCACCAGGATTTCGCCTACCCCCGACTCTCGCGAAAGCGATTGCCCTCTACGCGGAACGTCGAAGCTATATCGGATCGGGACGCCGACAGGAACTTGCGAAGCATCTGGCGACCCCTCTCCTGAAGTCGTTTGGTTTCCGAGAGGATACCAGCGCCGATCTACTCCTGTGCGCCCTTTACTACCGAGAGTTTGTTGCCAAGGACATGTTCGACCCTGGCAATGGAGCCGAGCACCACCGAGCACCACCTCCCCCATCAAGCGGCTCTCCGTTCCAATCAACAGACCCCGAACTCCAGGAGACTCTCTCATCTTCTCCGGTTCCACCTCCTATTCTTTCTCCCGTACCTCCGACCTCCTAAGGCGAACGGCAGATGAAAATATACCAATTAACCTTGTCACCACCTCTTGGGAGAGTACCCTCCACAACGGGCAACATCGTTATGCGCTTTTTAAATTCAACGCAGGGACGCAGGGACGCAGAGGAGTTGGACTCTAGAGAAGTTAGATCTCCGCGACTCTGCGCCTCCACGTCTCTGCGTTGAATTGAACTAACCGTGCCCAAAGGGGAGGGTTATGCTGATAGAATTTCATCTGCCACTCACCTAACAACTTTAACGCCAATCCTTTAACGCTCATGCGTATTGCAGAACTACTAGAAAGACGACGAGAGGGTTGGAAAGAACTCGACGCGATGTGCAACGCACTCAACGGGACCTATTTTCCGTTTCGCGATCAAGGAGTCCAACTCGCTCGCTTCTCGGCCCTCTATCGAGCAGCTTGCACCGACCTGTCGATGGCAGAGCAGTATCAATTGCCCCCCACGACGGTCGAGTATCTGCACCGGTTGGTCGGACGGGCCCACAGCCAACTATATCGATCTCATCGTCTGCCGTTAGAGAGAACTTGGTCCTATGCCACCTCGGTGATTCCCCATGCCATCTTTCGAGACCCTTGCGTCGCTGTCGCAGCAATCATCTTCTTTGGTACGTTCGTTCTTTCAGCTCTGGTGGCGATGTCGGAAGGAACATTCCCCAATTATCCACAGCGAGTTCTCGGAGAAGAACAGATCCACCAACTGGAAGAGATGTACACCAAACCGCTGGACGGTGGTTCGCATCGACAGTATTTGGCAGCCTCCGGCTTCTATATAAAAAACAATGCAGGGATTGGTCTACAGTGCTTTTCTCTCGGCCCTCTCCTCCTCCCTACGCTGTGCATCCTTGGATACAACGGCGTGATCCTCGGTGCATCGTTTGGTTACATGGCGAGACCGGATGTGGAAGAAGGAGATAACTTCATGCAGTTCGTAACCGCGCACGGAGCGTTTGAATTGACCGCAATCGCCTTAGCAGCTGCAGCTGGGTTGCGAGTCGGCGTCGGGCTTTTCTCAACGGGAGGTCTTTCTCGTCTTGAATCGTTCCGACTCAACGCCGAACGCGCGATCCCGATCATTCTCGCCTCGGTCGCTTTGTTTGTTCTCGCAGCCTTTACAGAAGGATGCCTCTCCCCCTCCGGCGCAGACTACTTGATCAAAGCAACCTTCGCGGTATTTTCCTCCACCTTGCTCGTCGGGTACTTCGTCCTGTTGGGGCTCCCGACCGAGGAGAGACTTTGGGCTCTTGCGCACAACGAAGACAATCCTTGGCGGAGTCGTACGCATGGAACTCGATAAGACCGCCATCGTTATCTCGCAGCGATCGATCACCGATATCGTCGACCTGAGCCTGATCGTCGTTCGCCACTACTTTCGCTCGCTACTCCTCTTTTCCTTGATTGGAGTCCTCCCCTTTGCGTTGCTGAACCTCTTGTTGACCTGGCCCCTCACGCAATACGACTACTTGGAGATGACCTCACCGGGTTACGTCGAGGCAGGGACCTTGCGAACACGTTACTACTGGATAATGACGGGTGCCGTTTTCCTTCAAGCCCCTCTCGCCTTCTGTTTTGTCACCAACTTCATAGGGCAATCGGTGTTCGTCGAGAAGCCCTCGTTTCGACAAGTCGTACAGGTCGTCCTCGGACGATGGTTTTCTCTCGCGTTGGTATTGGGGATCTTAAGAATGGGGCTCCTCTCTTACCTCCCACTGACCTACCTCTTCTTCGATTCAGTTTTTCGACCTGAGATAGAGCTCTTGTTCTATTTCTTTTTGATGGTAACTCCCCTTTACTTTGTCCGGATGTTTCGCCCCTTTGCTCCCGAGTTACTGGTTTTGGAACAATGCCCCCTCAGAAAAATCACAGGGCCTCGTGAACAAAGGAGCTACTGGAAACGATCTCAACTCCTTCATTCCACTCTCTACAACGATACGTTGGGGGCTCATTTCTTTCTTTCCTTCGTCGCGGCTCTAACGACCTTGGCTTTCTGCTTCGGCGCCATCTTCGTATTGGGAGTTCTCGCTGGAATCTGGTCCTGGGGTATGTGGATGGATTTATTCGTCTATCCTGCATGTTTGTGGACCGTTGGAGCTTGGATGGCGATCAATCGGTTTTTGCTTTATATGAATTCAAGAATACGAACCGAAGGATGGGAGGTCGAATTGCGCTTCAAGGCTGAGGCCGAACGCTTGCGTGAGGCCCTATCATGACCGTTGAATTAATAGACATATTCAACGCTTCCTGTTCTCCGTCCGGAGGGAGCCCCCTCCCCCTCTCTTTTTCGTACTCGTACTCGAGATTCGATGTTCGAGATTCGAGTACGAGTACGAGCGGGGCCTCCGCCGCTGCGCGGCGGAGGGGAAAAGCGCGGGGGGAACGCCAGCTAGAGCGCCAAAGCGGCGTCTGGAGGGGGACGAGCTCCCATCCAGACGGAAGCCAACAGGAGAGGGCTAAATATGCCTATTAACCCAAACCAGCTTCTGACACCCATCGTTACATTTCTGGCGTTCATGCTTCTGTTCGTTGGTACGAGCAGCGCCGACGAAGCTGCGAAAAAGCGTTCTCTTCTCAAGAGATCGACCGACACGAGTTGGTACTCCTCGGAGGAATCGAACTCAGCTCTACCTGCTCCACCCGAAACCGTTTCCATCGACGTATCGGATCGGCACGACTCGATTAAAGCGAACGCCGGGACGAACGCAAGTTCCAAGCCGTTTCAAAACAAATCTTGGTTCGCTAGGTTGCTCGAGTGGTGCTTCGAGTATTTTTATAGCATTTGGACGTTTGTGGTCCTCTTCGCCTTTCTCTTCCTCTTCGTCGTCATCGGCTACTTTTTGATGCGCACACGCAGGAACAGAAACTACCATCGCAAGTCGGAATCACGAAACGTCAAAGGAGCTCGCGGGGAGGCGAAGGTTACGGACCTCCCCTTCGAACTCGAGCACTCTGCGGGGAGTTTGCTAGCCCAAGCCGATGTTTATCGGAAACAAGGGGACTACTCCAAAGCTCTCATCTATCTCTACAGTCATTTGCTCATGGAACTGGACAACGCTAGTCTCATTCGACTTGAGAGAGGCAAAACCAACCGACGCTACCTGCGCGAACTTTCAGGCCACGTACCTCTTAAGAACTACTTGACGACAACCGTTCGTTGGTTCGAAGCGGTCTTCTTTGGTAAACATCCAATCGATCTGGAAACCTTCGATTCCCTTCGAGCCAAGGTTCCCGAGTTCGAATCCAAGGTCCGACAAGCCGTGAACCAAGCCAAAGTGGCCCCGCTGCAGGAGGTGAGCGCATGAACATTGCGCAACGATGGGTTTCACCGTGGCCCGGGCGAGACGCTCGGGCCACGAAATCACAACCCGACGCGTTAGCGAGGGATAGCACTGGCAATCGGGCATCCAATGCAAAGTCGAACAGCACGCCCTTCGTGCCTCAGGGACGTGCCACCCGGCGCTTGAGATACCCCCGACAAGGGCCACGTTTACGAGCACCGCAGTCCCTCGCTAACGCGTCGGGTTATCATGGGGGGACGCTTCGCGCCCTACCCCCTCAAACCTCATCCCTCAAACCTCACCTTTTACCCCTTATACCTTACACCTTACTCCTTATCCTTTGTTTCCTCGGCTGTTCTTCCTCATATCGAACTCCTCTGAACAACTACGGGGCGAGCGAAGGGATGGAAGCTCGCCGGAGCCCCGACGCGTTATCCGTTTTTCGGAACCTATGTGGGGAACGAGGGCATTCGACATCGACCGTACAGCGCCTCGGTTCTCGAACCTCGTGGGAACTCGGGACCCTCGTCTGGTTCCCCGACTCCTTTTCGGCCCATAAACCTGCAGTAGCCGATTGGCTAGAGGATTGGCTGATGGCGGAAGATAAGACCCTCATCTATGTGGGGCGAGATTATTCGGCTTACGCCGACTATTGGAACGATATTGGCAATCGCTATCTCGTCCCCTCCTCTCCCGGGAGCAACGCGAAGCGAGGGCTTGAGGCAAAGACTGTGGCCGCAACCGCAGAGGCAGAATTGAGCGCGAAGCGGTGGAATGTACGCCCCAAGCAAATATTGCCCTGGGGAATCCACGATCACACGCGAGGAGGTTGGACCCAAGGAACTCGTTTTGCGGGTCAATGGGCTAAGTTCCTCGACGGCACGGATCATCGGATCCTTTTCCGGTCGGTCTTGAAACCGTTCGATACTGTCGACATGAAATCCCTTCGAGGCGAGTTCGATTGGAAACCAACAACCACGAATACTGGTAACGTTGCGTCTCCCGCAAAGCCCAATCGGGGTAGTAAGCAATGGCAAGACGAGGACCAGATCTACTTAGATCGGTTGGAAAGTTACCTAGACGGAAACTCGTTCGAGTATACATCGGAGGTGTTGCTTGCGACCTCCGAGGGGACCCCTCTCATCACGCGATTGACTTCCGACTGGGCTTCGAATTCTCAGATCATCTTGGTTTCAACACCTTCCCTCCTGACAAACTATTCTCTCACCCACTCGGGGAACTGGAACATCGCAGAAGAGCTCGTAAAAGCACTTCCCGATGGAAGGGTTGGGTTTCTCTCCGGTGTCGATGATCCGAAGATTGTTGACATCGATGGGTCCGAGCAACAGAAGGGGTTCGAGATGTTGACGACCTGGCCATTGAACATCATCACACTTCATGCCGCGTTCATCGGGATGCTAGTTCTATTGGCGTTGTTCCCGATTTTTGGTCGGGCCAAGTCGTTACCGGAGCGGTCGAGTCAAGATTTTTCCCAACACATCGATGCACTTGGGGCGTTGCTCTACAAATCCGACGACCGATCTTACGCCCTCGCCACCATCGCCGACTATTTCAAAAACGTCCGCAAAGACATCCACTCCCCCTGGGCCCATCACGACTCTCCCAAATCGGAGAATTGAGAAATAGTCCCGATTCTCGCCTCGTATGGACGTTTTGAAGTTGCGATTTTTTAAACACAGAGGCACAGAGAGCACAGAGCTTAAAAAAATCTTTGAGAACCCAAAACTCTCTGTGTCACTCTGTGTCACTCTGTGCCTCTGTGTTCCAAAATTCACACGACGTTTACCCCTTACCAATCTATCAATCTGCGACAATCGGCGAAATCTGCGGATAAACTCCTATAATCTGTGGATTGGTGCGCGTCCGGTGTGTTGCGTGGTCGCTTGAGGGGCGGCGGTGGTTGCGATGGAGAATGACGTTGGCATGTTAGCCGAACCAAGCATCGCAACGGCGACCACTTCACACACCCTACAAGACCACTTCACACCCTACGAAAATCAATGGAAGTTTCGGGAACGGACTTGGTCGCTGCTGGCGATTTTCTGAGAGATGTCTTCGATCTTGGAGACGACGACATGAATGACTCCGCTTCGGTTTTCAACGATCCCTTCCGCAAGCCATACCGGTGAAAGGCGACAGACGGAGCGATACCGTTCCCATACATGAGGCTTCACCACCAAATTGGCGGTCCCAGTCTCATCTTCGAGCGTTACAAACGTGATCCCCTTGGCAGTGCTCGGCCTTTGGCGGATGATGACCAAACCTGCAATTAGGACTTTGCTCCCGTCGCGTACCGACAGCAACTCACCAGCAGGGACAACGAATCGTTCCCGGAGGCCCTCTCGATGAAGCTGCATGGGATGCCCGCGAAGGGAAAGCCCGATCGTGCGGTAGTCGGCTGCAATCGCTTCCTCCATGGGCTGACTGGGCAGCGCATCCGCAAATCCATCATCCTCGTCGTCGAGCGCTGCAAACAAGGGACGCTCCGTCTTCGATTGCTCTTGCCCTAGCGCTTGCCACAACGAATTGCGTCGATTTTGACCAAAGGAGGAGAAAGCATCGGCTTTACTGAGAAGCTTTACCATTCCCTTCTGCAATCCTGTTCGCTTGGTAAACTCGGATACGCTTTCGAACAAACCATTTTTCTCTCGTTCTTCTTCAATCGAGCGACTTGCCGACTCGGACATACCCGAGACCATGCGAAGCCCCAATCGCAAAGCCCAATCTCTCCGTGGCACGGGCGTCTCCCCCGTAGTGGGCTCCCTAGGCTCAACGGGCGTCTCGCCCGTGCCACGATAAAACCGATCCGCGGTGGAGGTATCTATTTTCTCCAAAGTGCAATTCCATTCGCTGTGGTTCACGTCGGGGGGGAGAACGACGACGTCGTGACGGCGAGCATCGGCGATCAACTGTGGCGGAGCGTAAAAACCCATCGGTTGCGAGTTGAGAAGGGCCGCGGTAAACGGGGCAGGGAAATGAGCTTTAAGCCAAGCGGAAACGTAGACCAAAAGTGCGAAGCTGGCGGCGTGCGACTCTGGGAATCCGTACTCTCCAAAGCCTCTTACCTGTTGGAAAACGGCATTGGCAAACTCTTCCGACAACCCTCGTTCCTTCATTCCTGCCATCATCTTGAGACGGAACTTTTCGATCACTCCTTGCGAACGAAACGTTCCCATCGCTCGCCGCAGTTGATCCGCCTCCCCTGGAGTAAAACCTGCGGCAACTACAGCAAGACGCATCGCTTGCTCTTGAAAAAGAGGGATGCCAAGGGTTCGCTCCAGCACTTGCCGGATCGCTTCGTTCGGATACCTTACCGGCTCCTCACCATTGCGTCGCTTCAAATAGGGATGAACCATTTTTCCTTGGATGGGGCCTGGCCGAACAATCGCCACTTCGATGACCAAGTCGTACCAGCATGTGGGCTTCAAACGAGGGAGCATCGACATTTGCCCTCGGCTTTCAATCTGAAACACGCCGATCGTATCGGCTCGACAGATCATGTCGTACGTCGTTTTATCTCCAGGAGGAATCGTCGCTAAAGTCCAACGCTCTCCCCAATGTTTTTCGATCAGATCGAACGCTTTGCGAATCGCGGTCAACATCCCGAGACACAAGCAATCGACCTTGAGAAGCCCAAGCTCTTCGAGATCGTCCTTATCCCACTGGATCACCGTTCTCCCATCCATCGCCGCATTCTCGATCGGGACAAGCTCATCGAGGCTCCCTTCGGTCATCACCATTCCACCGACATGTTGCGACAGATGGCGAGGGAATCCGAGAAGTTCGTGGACCAAGTAGCAGAGTTGCTTTCCCGAGCGAGTCTCGGGATCGATTCCGACTTCACGGCACCTTAGAGTCAAGTCATCGGGAGTGTGATATCCATCGACCTGTTTGCATAGTGCATTGATTCGATCCAGTGAGAGCCCCAGCGCTTTTCCAACATCCCGAACCGCGCTCCGAGTCCGATAAGTGATCACCGTCGCCGCGAGACCGGCTCTCTCCCTCCCGTATTTTTCATAGAGGTATTGCAACACCTCTTCTCGTCTTTCGTGCTCGAAGTCGACATCGATGTCGGGCACCTCGTTTCGCTCGCGGCTGATGAATCGTTCAAACAGAAGCTCTGTTTCCGAAGGATCTACATTCGTGATCTCCAGCGCATAGCAAACGGCGGAGTTCGCAGCGCTCCCCCTCCCCTGGCACAAGATGTTCCGTTGGCGTGCAAAACGAACCAGATCCCAGACGGTGAGAAAATAAGGTTCATAGCCCAACTCTTCGATTAAACCGAGTTCGTGCTCTATCTGCGTGCGAACCTTGTCAGGTACGCCGCCAGGCCACCGAGTTTCAACACCCTGCCACGTAAGTTTCCTCAGGAACTCCAAAGGTGTCATCCCCGCCGGAGCTAGCTCGCGAGGATACTCGTAGCGGAGTTCATCTAGGCGAAAATTGCATTGATCGGCGATCTGCAAAGTCGCTTCCAACGCCTCGGGGATGCGTTCAAATTGTTTCACACGATCGGCGACGGAGTGGAGATGCCGCCAGGCATTGGGGAGGAGCAAGTCCCCTGCTTGGTGAACCGTCGTTTGATATCGCGTAGCGGAAAGTATGTCATGCAAAGGCTTCCGCTCCGGGATGTGATAGAGGACATCTCCCGCGGCTACCAACGGAATGAGGGTTTGCTTCGCAAGCCGTTGCAATTCCTCAATGCGACTCGCATCGTCGACACCACGAGCCAGCTCAGCGAGCAACCAGCACCGATCTCCCCAAACGTCCTTCCAGAGAGTTACGTTTTTTCGTTTGGCCAGATCGATGGGCCGATCAAACCATTGGGAGTCAGCATGCGTTGCCGTAAGATGTCCGATCGGATCGCGCTGGCCGTGCAGACCTGGCATGATCCCAGCGAGCAAGCCTTCGTTGAGAGCTGCGATATCGGCGACTTCGAGCCAACATTCCCCTTTGGGAGCCCGCCGTCTCCCTAGCGTCAAGAGCTTGCACAGATTCCCGTATCCTCGTCGGTTTGTTGTCCAAACGACGACCGGTGGAGCGTCGCGAACGATCAACTCTGCACCGACGATCAGCTTCAAGGGAGTTTTCCTCGCCCCCTTCCACGCTCGCACGATTCCAGCGAGGGTGTTCTCGTCGGTTACCGCGATGGCTGCATATTCCAACTCCGCTGCGCGCTCTACCAACTCGTCCGCGTGAGACGCTCCCGTGAGGAACGAAAAGTTCGTTTTGCAGTGTAGTTCGCAGTACATTTGTCTTGACTTCACCCCCCCGCGCTGAATAGTTTAAGAAATGGGCAACAAGTTCCGAAGGGTCCGCAAAAGGAGCTGCTTTCCATGCGTTTTGAAAGAGATGCTTCCGATTCGAGTGGTCAACTCCTCGAACGGTTCTTTACCGGTTTATCCGAATACGCTTTTTACTCTCAACTAGGCGTTACCGATACCGAATTAGTCGGGTACGTGAGCAATTTGCTGATTCGTTTCACGAAGACCGATGCGCTCCATCGGATCCGGCAATTGAACGGGCAGCGGGCGACCGAGGTGGTCACGATGATGGTTGAGGCGCAGCAGCGTATCGGCATCGCGAAGCGAGAAGTGCATCGACACATCGGTGATTTTACTCTCTTCTGGACAGGGCTTTACCCGGAATCATTGCGCAGCTTGAAGAGTGACAATTCGGATCAGTTCGTCAGCTATTGCAACGAAGGGAAGAAAGCGTACGAAATCGCCAGCGAAATCGAGGCGGATAGTTCCGAAGTCGCCTCGGCTGAACTTCTACATCGCCTAAGCGAGCAATTCGAAATGTGCGCCTATGGCCTCCGCGAGGTCCGCCGCCAATGGGAAGAAAAACCCGAAGGAGACGGTCCGATTATTTTGTAAGGTGTGAGGGAAGTTTGGCCGACGTGTAAGCGAGGCCCGAAAATCACAACCCGTGGCGTAAGCGAGGGACAACGCTGGGCTGTCAAAAAGTTGGTGTTGACATGGGTTTTCGTGCAACCATTTTTATTCCGCAGCCGCCAACTTGGCCAGTATTCCTAGCACTTCAACCCCTCACCCCCAGCCCCTCTCCCCTAAAAGGGGCGAGGGGAGCGGAGATTTTAAAGCGCGGCGCGTACTAGGACGCCAAAGCGGTGTCCGACGGGGACGAGCCCCGATCGGACGGAAGGGCATCCAGCGTTGGGAGAATGGGCTTAGTCAACGTTCCCCGCCTGCCCCTCTGCGTCCCAGCGTTTTCATATCTTCGCCGGTTCAGAGATTGCATATTATTTCCCAAGCTCGGAGAGGAACTCCGCCATTTCACTTGCGGCGTGCAAGTCGTTTTGCTTACGAGCTTCTTCGATTCCATCCCGAAGATAGGTCCGCGCCTCGTCGGTCTTCTCTTGATCGGCGAGTTGCTGAGCCGCCATGAAGAAGGCGGGGACGTAAGGGGTGGGTTGTTCGTAGGCGAGAGAACGGAGCAGCTCTAAGCTCTTCGGTGCATCCCCTAGTTTTCGATATTCCATTGCCAGCGTGTAGCGAAGGAACGTATCGCCCGGTTCGGACTCGAGCATGGCAAGGATCTTCTCCAGACGGGACATGCTAACGGCCACCTTTCGCAACAGAATCGGATTTGACAAAACTAGCAATTCGACCATCACAACCCGTGGCGTAAGCGAGGGACAGCGCATAAAAAAACCCAGCTCGAAAGCTGGGTTAGATTTCATAGCCGACCGTTTCAAACAAAGCAAATTTCGTTCAAAAAGCCGACGATGACCCCGACGGGAGTCGAACCCGTGTTACCGCCGTGAAAGGGCGGTGTCCTAGGCCTCTAGACGACGGGGCCGTCTGATATGCGACATGGGTCGCACAAGGTTGGAAGAAGTTTACGAAGCTCGTTCGGTTTGTCAATGCAAAAGATTGAATTCGTGCTGGGATGCAAAAAGAGTTTTGCTGCAGCACAAAACACGATTAAGCAACAGGATTACTCTTCGGCCGTCTTGGGCTCACTACTACCGTCTTGTACACGTTGAATGGCATCGTACACTTCGCGACGGTGGACAGGGACTTCACGCGGAGCTTCCACTCCTAAGCGAACCTTGTCTCCGCGAATTTCGACTACGACAATCGTAATCTCATTGTTGATAACGATGCTCTCGTTCTTTTTTCGAGATAATACTAGCATGACTTCCCTTCCTCGAATCCTTGGGCAAAATACCCATCTCCTGTATCCTGTGAAATCGTAGAAGGCATGACCGTACCTCCCTCCTTCGGGCGGCCTGCCTACACTCCAATATCCTTCAACTCTAGGTGCAAGGTTGTGCCAGTCAAGAAAAAGGGAGGAATGTCAAGCAGATTTTCTAAGAAAATTTATCGCTTGTACGCATTCGCGGTCTCTTAACCGTCTCCGCCCCTTAAAAAGATAGACACGACAATGAATAAAAAAGCCGAACAACCTACGGATTCCCGAAGAGGTACAAAGGTTCGGAGTTCGTGGTGGAGCGTCACCGATTTCTTCCTTACACTCCTCGTTTTCTATCTTTTCGCTGGGACCGGAGTCCCAGATGTCAACGAACCTCACTATTGGACCAAGGGGGCTCATTTCTGGGACCGAACGTTCGGCCAAGGAGATATCTTCCTCGAATCGGGGGACGCTCACTGGTTCTTTTACCTCGTTTTTTGTTGGTTAACCCTCTTTTTCTCCCTGGAACAATCGGTCTGGATCGGGCGGTGGGTGACCTGGACTCTGTTGGCCGTTGGCTGGACGTTCCTCCTCCGAAGCCTTTTTGCGACCTATCTGCGATCCCCTGGAGACGTCGGTGGGGAGCCTCGTTCTAGTTCTCCCGCTTGCCGTTTTCCCATCGTTGCCGCAGTCGCTGCGCCGATTTGGTTGGCGGGGCTGCACTGGGGAAACTGGGCGGGGGAATGGGTGGTTGGAGGTTGTGAGTCGAAGGGGCCCGCCTACGCCTTTTTTTTCCTCGGACTTGGTCTCTTTACTCGCTCCAAATGGACTCTCGGTTGGACCTGCATCGGACTGGGGAGCGCTTTCCATGTCGTTACGGGGCTTTGGGTTATCGCGACTGTCGGCCTAGCCTCGATTTGGATCCAACTCTTCTGGGACCGGGTCGGTTTTGGGGCTTGGTCTTGGATGCACCGGGCCGGTTGGGGGCTTTGCCTCGCCGGGTTCCTCGCGGGTGCGATTCCTGCGATTCAGATGGATCGGGAAACTCCCCGGGATGAGCAAACGCAAGCGGCGGTCGCCCAGGTCTACAAAAGGCTGGGGCATCACCTCTCCCCCTCCAAATTCAGTCAAGTGCGTTGGCGCGGAGCGGCGTGGCTTCTCGGTGTTTCTGCGGTGGTTGTTTTGTTAACGAGTCGGGCGCGATGGAGTTTTCCTCCACGCCCATCGCTGCGCTCTGAGCGTGCCACCCTGGAGAACCGTGGCCCGGGCGTCCCGCCCGGAGTTGGAACGGCTACTCCGGGCGAGACGCCCGGGCCACGTCAGGAAAACAGCTCGCAGCCTTCTCGCTGGGGGTGGGTGCGGTACGGGAACGAACCCTTTCGGTGGTTGGCGGTCGTTTCGTGCATCGCATTCGGGTTCGCCCTGACGGGGCTGGCGATCGATTTCCTCTTGAGCGAGAGGGCTCCCCAATTTGCCGCCTCGATTCTCCGGTTCTATTGGTTCCGCTGGAACGAAGTTGTCTGGCCTTTGACCCTCAGCGTCGTCGTCGTAGCCATCTCCCTCCGTTTTCTAGTCCTCCCCGAGGGACGTCGTCGCTTGGTCGCAACCCTCGGAATGTTCGTGTCGATCTGGATCCTGTGGGAGCGGGTTGACCAGCACAAAAGCGCCATCATCCCCCCCGGGGAGCGTCAGAACTTTCTTGTCAAACAAGATACCCCCGACGACGAACGGCGCTATTACACCGATTGGATTGCTGTTTGCAATTGGATTCGGGAGAATATCGACGATGATGGGCTTTGGCTGACTCCGAGGCGTCAACAGTCGTTCAAATGGAGAACCCATAAAGCGGAATTGGCCTGCTGGAAAGACATGCCCCAAAACGCCGCTGATGTCGTCCTTTGGAACGACCGGATCCAATCGGCCTATACTTATGACGAGAAAAAGCGATTGCTCCCTCTCACCGAAGAAAAACTCCGAACCCTCGCCCGTGAATACCCCGTCCGTTATCTGTTGCTCGACATGCGCGTCGCAGGGCAACAGATTCCGTCCTGGAAACAGCTATACCCCAGCCCACCCGACCTGAACGCGACCTTCGTCGTAATCCAAGTCCCAGACAACATCGATGAGCAAAAAGAAGAATAAACCCGCTCAGCCTACCACCAGCAAGCCGGGGCCGAGCAAAGCAAAGGACAAGGCCCCCGCGTTCAAGACGGTGACCGAGAATCGGAAGGCGAAATTCCAATACGAAATTCTCGATTCGCTCGAATGTGGTATCGCGCTCCATGGAAGCGAAGTGAAAAGCCTTCGGAACGGCAAGTGTTCGATCGAAGAAGCCTACGGGCGGCTCAAGGAAGGGGAGCTATGGCTCGTGAACTGCGAGATCGATGAATATCGACAAGCGACCATCTGGAACCATCCCACCAAGCGAACGCGAAAGCTCCTTCTCCGGAAACATGAACTGATCAAGTTCGCTGGGCGTTCCAAAGAACGGGGGCTCACCTTGGTGCCGCTGCGCATTTACTTCACCGATCGAGGGCTCGCGAAATGCGTGATCGGTCTGTGCAAAGGGAAGAAACTGCACGACAAGCGTGAAACCCTCAAGAAGAAGGATGCACAACGAGACATCCAACGGGCCATGCGACGAACCAGCCAAGGGAAATAGCGTAAAGGTACAGATGTTAGAAATCACCGATCTCAAAAAGTCGTTCGCCGAGCCGAGTGGTGCTCGTGTCGAAATCCTCAATGTCCCCTCCTTTCGAATGAACGGAGGAGAGCAAGTCGTTCTTCGAGGGGAGAGTGGCTGCGGCAAAACGACGATGCTCCATACGATTTCGGGGCTTCTCAAAGTCGATTCGGGTGCCATTCAACTCGATGGTGTCGAGCTGACGAAGTTTTCAGAATCAGCCCGGGACCGCATCCGTGCCTCAAAGATCGGTTACGTTTTCCAGACCTTCAACCTCCTCCCCGCATTCACTGCGTTAGAGAATGTGAAACTCGGAATGACCTTCGCTCGCAAGCGAGTTCAAACCAACCGTGCGGTGGAGTTGCTGGAGAAGGTTGGACTCAAGGACCGCCTTCACTATCTCCCTAGACAGCTCTCGGTCGGGCAACAGCAACGGGTTGCCGTCGCCCGAGCCCTCGCCAACAAACCTCGCCTGTTGCTCGCGGATGAACCGACCGCCAACGTCGACCCGGCTAATCAGATGAAGATCATCGACTTGATTCGAGAAGTTTGCTCCCAGGAGTCGGTCGCAATCCTGTTGGTAACCCACAGCGATGATGTCGCCCAGCGATTCGATCGCGTCGACCGATTTGAAACGATCAATCATGTTGAACGCTCCCCTTTGCCAGTTTGAGGGGAGCGTGAAGTACAAGGTTTCCAATGAGGTTTTTGTTTCTAGCACTTCAACCCCTCACCCCCAGCCCCTCTCCCCTAAGAGGGGCGAGGGGAGCGGATGTTTAAAGCGTTGGTTTGTATCGTGGCCCGGGCGTCTCGCCCGGAGTTGCATAGGCTACGCCGGGCGAGACGCTCGGGCCACGAGCAAAAATACCCTTCGTCACTTATCTGATTTTTACATCACTTAATTTTTATCATCACTAACGAACCGTCCCTAGTCGCATGAGCCTTCTTCGCATCGCTATCCGAAACCTTTGGTTTCGCAAATTGCCTAGTTTGCTAACCATCTTCTCCATGTCGCTAGGAGTCGGTCTCGTCGTCCTTGTTCTCTCGATCTCGGGGATGATCGAAAGGACTTTCGAGCGAACGAGCAATGTCGGCTACAACTTGATCGTCGGCGCCAAAGGGAGTTCGGTTCAACTCGTCTTCAACACCGTCTTATTTCTCAGTGAACCGGTAGAGAACATCCCTTACTCGTACTACATGGAATATCTCCCTGGAGAGGATGCTAGGAGAAAGGAGTACGAGCGTGTCGGTGGTCTTCTCGACGATCCTGAACGCAAAGGTTTTTATGCGAGCTATACCAAAGGTGGGTTCGCGATCCCCGTTTGCATGGGAGACTACGTAGGAGCCTTTCGATGCATCGGTACCACCCCCGACTATTTCAATCTTTTGAAACATGGAGAAAAAGGAGATCTCGATTACGAGTTTTCCGAAGGTCGCAACTTTGTCGACCACTCCGAGGAGAATGGATTCTACGAAGCGGTCATCGGAAGCCAAGTCGCGCGAGACCTTCAGTTGAAGGTGGGAGATAATCTCTTCGCTTCCCATGGTGCTGTCGGCGGGGAGACCCATGACGATGGCTTTAAGGTGGTCGGAATCCTCAAGCCGACAGGGAGCCCCAACGACCGGGGGGCGTTTGTAAACATCGAAGGGTTCTACTGGCTCGAAGGTCACGTCGCACCCGAGAGAGACATCCTTAGCGGTATTGAAAAGAGAGGAACCGCAATCGCTCCCGATCGAGAAGACCGCTTATCGAAAGTTCGGATGCCGATCGACAAACGGGAGGTAACCGCGATCCTGGTTCGACTCGGCGGACCTGCAGGAATCGGGATCCAACGTCAGGTGAACAAATCCGCCTTTGCCGTCGCCGTCTCTCCGATCAGCGTATTGAATGAACTCCTCGAGTTCTTCGTGAAGCCGGTCAAGAACGGATTGTTCTTTTTGACGAGTCTCGTCTGCATCGTCAGCGCGATCAGCATCTTGGTCAGTATCTACAACAGCATGAGCGAACGAAAACGGGACATTGCCGTCATGCGAGCCCTTGGAGCGTCGCGCGATCACGTCACCTTGATCATCCTTCTGGAGTCGACCGTGATCACGCTCGTTGGGGGATTGCTAGGATGGGTCGGTGGTCACTTGATCGGTCCTTTGAGCAACTTCTGGACGGAAAAGGCGACCGGCACCACGATTACCCCCTTTTCCAATATCACCACCCAGGAACTGCTGCTAGTTCCTGGTATGATTTTGATCGGGATCCTCGCCGGGATCATCCCAGCGATCGCTGCTTATCGCACGAGTGTTGTAGAGTCACTTTAGCCGCTCGCCGTAACGAAATGAATATGTCGTGGTCGCAGTAGAACAATACCTCAAACCCGAACTCGCCGCGCAGATCAAGCGTCTCGACCTGCGGGCGCAGATGGTGGTCAAAGGATTCTTGCAAGGGATGCACTCGAGTCCGTTCCATGGGTTCTCGGTCGAGTTCAGCGAGCATCGACTTTATGCCCCTGGGGACGACCCAAAGGATATCGATTGGCAGGCGTACGCCAAAACGGAACGCTACTACATCAAGAAGTTCGAAGCGGAAACGAACATCACGGGCTATATCGTGATGGACTTGAGCAAGTCGATGGACTACACCTATCGACAGAACCTCACCAAGTTCGATTACTGTGTTTGCCTTGCTGCAGCGCTGAGCTACTTGATGCTGATGCAGCAAGACCCGGTTGGGTTGGTAACATTCGATAAGAAGATCCGAGCTAACCTTGCTCCGAAATCGAGGCGAAGCCAGTTCCCTGCGATTTTGAGTCATTTGACCAAGCTGAAGGTTGCGGGGGAAACGGAGCTTAAGGGACCACTCCTTCAACTCGCTTCGATGCTTCGTCATCGATCGTTGATCATGTTGATGAGCGATCTGTTGGCGGATGTTGGACCAACGTTGGAGGCGATACGGATGTTGAAGCATGCAGGGCACGACGTCATCGTTTTTCATGTCCTCGACGAAGCGGAGGTGGAGTTCCCTTTCGAAGGGCTCGTCCAATTGCACGACCCGGAGTCCGGGGAGGCGATGAGTGTCAATGCGGATGACATCGGGTATGAATACCGTGAGAACATCCGGGTTTTCCGAGAAGAGCTCCGTCGGGGATGCAACGAATCGAAAATCGACTATGTCCCGCTCGATACGAGCATGCCCTACGACAAAGCGATCACCGAGTACCTCCTAAGCCGCCGCAACCGGTTTTGAAGGGTACTGTTTTAGATCCGCAGATTACGCAGAAAGACGCAGATTAGGACAGAGAGTTTCGGGTTCTCAAGGTTTTCCTAGACTCAGAGGTCTCTGTGCCTCTGTGTTTTAAAAAATCACAATTTCAAAATTTGGGTACTGGGTTTGTGCTGGAGGGCACCAACTGGCTCTTCTCAAGAATAGCATTCAAATAGAGCCGACGAATCGCGTCGTAACCTCGATCGTTGGGATCTTCAATGTTGGTATAGAACCAATAATGTGGGTCTTTCGAATCGTAGGTCGATCGCCAAAATTGCCTGCAATGTGACCCATGCCCTAGAAAGGTCGCGTACAAGGGAACGACATGGACATTGGAACGACCTGAAGAACATACTCGGATGGTTTCGTTATAGCGGGCGTGGATCTTTAATCCATCGGGCCAAGGAGGAAGATAGATGCTCGGTGCATCCCCCACTCCATCGGTCGGATCGTAGATGTCACCGACGTAAATCTCACAGCCACCAGGAAATGCCTCGTCGATCAAATCGAGCATCCTTGTCAGGCGAACTCTAAAGGACTCGATCCAAGGTTCTGCTTGAGACAGCGTCGCGCCGTACATCGCATTCTCTTTGGGAGGAAAGCGACCGTAGCTATGAATCAGATCGTTCCCTCCCGTCGTCATCACAACCAATCCAAAGACATCCTCCCCTTGCTTCTCCAATCGCTCCTCAATGAAAGTTAGGTGTGCATCCGACCTAGAACCAGAGACCGCAAAGTTCTCGGAGGTGAGATTGGGCAGCACCAACGATAAGGAACGCTCCTCCATATCGTCGTACTCATCGCTCGGGTTGCGAATCAATCGAGCAAAGTAAGAGTGTTCCGTCGATTTCGCTCCTAATCCTGCCGTGATGCTGTCCCCAATCCCAACCAACTTAACGGAACGCTCAGTCCAAACAGACCGAAACGGTTCTAAAGGGACGGCTGGGCCTGCTGGCCCGACTCCCACTGGCCTTGCGAGAAAGTAACGCTCGTAGGCCAATGCACCAATCAGAACAAGAAGGCCTACACTGAGCCAAATTTTAAGACGTCCTTTGATGTTTCGCATAACAGCTATGATATGTTGGATTCGCATGCTTGGGTGGCCCTGAGTTGGGGGGTTGCAATGCGTGCATTGGGGGCAGGAGCTGGAGACGTTCAATGTAGAACGGAATTTA
>CAYMXM010000030.1:0-19604 GCA_964394065.1 uncultured Pirellula sp.
CACGCGCAGCGCATTAAGAATCTGCTCCCCTCGCCCCGCTTCGGGGAGAGGGGCCAGGGGAGCAGATAGCTTAAAGCGCGGTGCGTTCTAGGGCGCCAAAGCGGTGTCCGACGGGGACGAGCCCCGGTCGGACAAGAAGCGAATCAGAGAACGAAACTTGCGCAAACCTAAATCCTCACAACACCAACTTTTTGACAGCCCAGCGCAGCGGTACTCGTACTCGAATCTCGAGTACGAAAAAGATAGGGCTTCTTGCGAGGACGCCAAGTTTATTTTCTGCCGTAAACCTGCTCTCCCCCAATATAGGTTTGCAAGACTGCGATCTCTTTGATCTTCTCTTCGGGACAAGTCAGGATGTCGGTGTCGAGAACGATCAGATCGGCCAGCTTGCCGGGCTCCAGCGAGCCTTTGACCTGTTCCTCGAATGTTAACCAAGCATTGTTGATCGTGTAGAGTTGGATGGCTTCCTTGCGCGTGATGCCCTGAGAGAGATAGAGCGGACGGGCATCGCCGCGTGGTTGTCGGGTGAGCGTGATCCACATTCCCAAGAAGGGATTGTACGGATTCACCGACCGGAGGCTTCCGATTTTCTGCATGTGATCGGAACCACCGCCGACCATGACCCCCCGGTCAAACAATGTTCGATAAGGTTGAAACCATTCCATTCGTGGTTCGCCGAATTGTTTGCGAAGGGTCTTCCCGTCTAGCCACAACCAAGCGGGTTGAAGATCCGCGACCACTCCGATCTTCGCCATCTGATCGATGATCTCATCGCTCATGAAATTGCAATGGGTAACGCACGGTCTTCGATCGCGCACCCGAAAATCGTCCCGGTCGATGATGGAATACATATCGACCAGCAACTCGACCGCGGCATCTCCCACCGAGTGGGCTGTCATTTGGAGATCGTTCGCCAGGGCAAGGCGACTGATTTGATAAAGTTTCTCGGGATCGATGTAGCGCACACCGCGATATGCGGGATCGCTGATTCCATAGATCGAACTGACTCCCCAAGGTTCCTGCATATAGGCGCTCCCCGTCAGCATTCCTCCATCCAGGAACACCTTGACACCCCGCAACCATAACCGATCGTTGTACACATGCAGCGGATGAGACGCGGCCTTTTGAATCTTCTCGGAAATCGAAGCCATCGGATCAGCCGCGTTGATTCCGTAGTAGAGATAGACACGACAATTCAGTTCCCCTTTTTCCAGCAGTGCCTTGTAGCGTCCGATGTCGCTCTCCGATGCGTTGCGATCCGAGATGCTGGTAATCCCCACGGAGTTATAGTCAGCAATCAACTCTTTGAGCCGCTCTCGTCGTGCATCGTCGGTAGGAGCGCGCCCGGTGCCGGGGACTTGGAGGAATCTGTCGGCGCTCCGAACAATACCGGTCAACTCCCCAGTGCCAGGATCCACCTCGACTTTGCCGTTAATCCCTTCCGGCATTTTGAAATCCTTGTCGATGCCGCACAATTCGAGAGCCAGTGAGTTGAGGGCAGCATCTGGCCCCGTTCTGAAAACCAACGGATTCTTCGGCGCGACCCGATCGAGTTCCTGACGTGTCGGAAACCGCTGGTCTTTCAATCGAGTAATGAATACTTGGCTCAATCGAATCCACTCCCCTTCGCTCGCCCTTTGCACTCGTTGTTCGATATAGCGAAGAACCTCTTCGATCGTTTCCATCTCGGGAACCGGATGATCGTATTCGAACATCGCGGCGGCTGTCGCATGCACGTGCGAATCGATCAAACCAGGTAGGACCGTTTTCCCTTGCAAATCGACGTGGCGCGTTGTAGGTCCACCAAGTGCTCGCACTTGTTCGTCGGTGCCGACCGCCACGATATGCGAGCCCCCGATGGCCAACGCCTGGTGAATCGAGAACTCTCCATCGACGGTAACCACTTTGCCGTTGTAAAGAATCAAATCGACCGTTGTCGGAACTTGGGGAGTTGGGATGGCTGAAACATCGGTGGCTTGTCTCGTTCCCCTCGTTTCTTGACCGGCTACCGTAGATGCGAAAAGGAACGCCATCAAGGACCAGAACGCAATGCTCCGACGAACGATTAACGCTTTCAAAATATATCTCCTGCATTTGGTCCAGAATGTCTGTGGGCTCCGCGTTTTCCCAGCTTACCACGAATTTTCGTGGCCCGGGTGTCTCGCCAGGAGTTGCGATGGCTGATCCGGGCGAGACGCCCGGGCCACGATAAGGAAACGCTGCCTAAGTATTCGTAAAATTCGTAAGATTCGTGGTTACCAACAATACGGCATCCGTCACTCACTTCGTCGATACACTTCCGCATAGCCGGCGAAGATGTCGTCTCGATTGCCGTAACTTTTTACTAGCTTGCAGCGATAAGCCTCAGGCATTCCTTCTGCGAAATCACGACGCCCGAAGATGTAGTAGTCCGTTGGATACTGAGCGCTGTCGAAATACATTGGATGACGACACGCGAGAATCACGTCGCGACCGCAAGCATATGCATCGAGCGCAAACTCCGGTCCAACCGTCAACGTCGCTTCTGCTGGTAGATCGTCTAGAATCGATCGGATAAAACGGGGATTGGAATAAACCGGATCCCCCCAATGTTGGACATAAGCCACGACCGTTCGCATTCCCGCGCCAGGCAACATGACTAGCAGGATAAGCCCCCACAGGAACGCGCTGACAAAACGTGAAGTACGCATGGAACGCATCCACACCATCACCGTATAAACAAAGCAAAGCCAAGCCAAAGCAGCGCTATAGCACCAAAATCCCTGAATGGGGTGAATGCCTAAAAAGACCACCAAGAGATAAACGCTCGATACAGTCACTCCCCAACAAATCAACGGACCAGTTTGTCGAGCCCGCCAAGCAATGATCCCACTTAGCACCAGCCCCAACGTCAACATCCCAAACTGAATCGGATGCGCACGATCCAAGAGTTGTGGTATCTGATTGGCGAACGATTCGAACGGCATGATAAAGCGACTGAGCAAACCAGGTCCTGTCGGTCGCAGGATGTTGCCGATGAACTGCGAATCAAACAGATCGGGACGCTCTCGAATCAACAACAACCAGAGTGAGAATGCAAACGACATCGGGAGTAGAAATCTAGCAAGGCGTCGGGCCCGATCAAAAAAAGTCCCTCGGGCCAGCGCGCTCCAAAAAACGAATTGGACTCCAAAAACAATCGCGAAAGGATGGGTCAAACCGGCGAGGCCGACACCGGTCCCCGCGAGCATGAGCCATCCCTCGCGCTCCGTTCGATACCACTTCGCCATGCAGAACATGGCGAACAATCCCAGCATGCCGCAGATCATGTCCGGTCTCGCCACCAGGGCGGGGAAGAAACAAAGACGTGAAATGGAAAAGAGGAACGCTCCGGTCAATGCAAGGTGAGTGTTTTGAAATAGGGCAATGCCGATCGAGTAGACCAGGAGGATCGAAAGACAGGCCGCCACCAAAGAGGCCAGTCGAGCGGTACCGTACGTGCCAGGCAAATAACGAAAGAAGGGGGCTTGGGCGTAAAAGGAAAGAGGAGGTTGCGCGAACAACATTTCTTCGGCACCGAGAAAAACACTATCCTTATCCGTTGCCCGAGAATAGGGAACGCGAGGAATCCCCTCCTGAGCAATCGTAAGCCCCGGAACTCCGTACCATTCTTCATCCTGCCCCCCGGGAGAAAAGAGTAACGTCGGCAAACGGACCACCACAAACGCCACGACGATCAACACCACCCAAAAAGGGGTCAGGTCTCTTTGTTTGCTAGGATCGCCGCTTTCCTCGATCGTTTCAGGGGAGAGGGACTGGGGCGTCAAGAAGCTGGTGTTGTTGTGCATAACCATTGCGCAAGTTTTTGTTCACTGATTCGCTTCTTGTCCGACGGGGGCAAGCCCCTATCGGACGGAATGGGAAGCAGCGCCCACTTCACACACCCTACGGCTACGACTAACTACCCAAAGTTCTTTTTCAACGCGTTGGCGACGAGGCGGCAGCGGTCCATCATTTGTTGGAACTGTTCGAAATCCAGGGACTGGTAACCGTCGCTCAACGCCTTCTCGGGGGTCGGGTGCATCTCGACGATCAGGCCATCTGCTCCCGCCGCGACGCTTGCTACCGCCATATCCTCGACCATGTAGGAATGCCCAGTCCCGTGCGATGGGTCGATGATCACCGGAAGGTGGGTCTTGCGGTGTAGATAGGGGACCGTCGCGAGTGGCAACGTGAATCGGGTATGGGATTCGAACGTCCGAATACCTCGCTCGCAAAGCATCACGTCTGGATTCCCTTCGTTGAGAATGTACTCTGCGGCCAAGAGCCACTCCTCCATCGATGCGCTCGGACCGCGCTTCAGCAACACCGCTCGTCCCGAGCGCCCCACCGCTTCGAGCAATCGGTAGTTCTGCATATTCCGTGCGCCGATTTGGAGAACGTCCGCGTACTTGGCAACGAGCTCGACATCCTCCGTGCTCATTACTTCGGTAAAGATCGCTAGCCCGGTCTCCTCACGCGCTTGGGCCAACAATTTCAATCCCGCTTCTTTCATCCCTTGGAACGAATAGGGGCTGGTTCGCGGCTTGAAGGCTCCACCTCGAAGCCCGGTCGCTCCACTCTTTTTCACCGCGTGAGCGCAGGCCATTAGTTGCTCTTCACTCTCGACCGAACAAGGTCCACCGATCGCTCCAACGGCCCCCCTACCTGCTTTGAAGTCGAGGACTTGGATCTGCGACATCTCGGGACGAATTTCCTTCGACGCCATTTTGTAGGGAGCGAGAATGGGGAGAACTTCCGAAACACCGGGGTAGCGTTCAAAGGATTCAACCTTGATCAAACGTTCATCCCCGACAGCCGCGATGACGGTTCGCTCGGTTCCCCGAATGATGTGCGACTTCATTCCAAGCTCTGCTACACGTTTGGCAATCGTTTCGACTTGCTCAGGTGTGCACGAGTTCTCCATGACAACGATCATTTGTGTCCTGTTTCGTTTTCGAAAGCTAATTAGTAATTGGTTGAAAAAAGTGTTGATATTATCTGACGCATCGGTGTTTATGGGTGGCTAAGCGTCCTCATCACACACCCTACGACTACTTAGTCGTGGCCCGGGCGTCTCGCCCGAAGTTGCGAAGGCTTCTCCGGGCGAGACGCCCGGGCCACGGTACTACCCGTTTACCTTCCTCCCCCTGACCACTTACACCTCACTCCTCACAGCTTCCTACTAACCCCTTGCACTTGCCTAGCGATGGCTGCGCCGAGGGCTTCTCGGACGGATTCGATGGTGATTCGATCGAAGATTTGTTGGAAGAAGCCGGTCACGATCATCAGGATTGCTTCGTTCCTAGTGAATCCCCGCGTCTGCGCGTAGAAGATCAACTCTTCATCAACCCGGCCACTGGTGCTGCCGTGGGTACAGCGCACATCATCCGCCTTGATCTCCAGACCCGGGATCGAATCGGCCCGCGCATGATCGCTCAACATCAAGTTATCGTTTCGTTGATAGCCATCCGTCTTGTCGGCACCTTCATCCACCTTGATCATCCCTCGCCAAACGGTTCGGGAACGGTCCTGGAGAACCGACTTGTATAAGAAGTCGCTCGTGCACGACGGTGCGCAATGGCGTTGAATGGTGTTGTAGGTGAGATGCTGGCGATCTCGCGTAAACATCACTCCATTCACGTGGCTGTGGGCTCCTGGAGCTACCATCTCCACCTGTTGATCGACTTGGGCAAATCGACTCCCCATCGCAGCGAGGGTCCATTGAATGGAAGCGTCTTGGCCGATGCTCGCTCGTTTATGAACGAAACTCCAGACTTTTTGCCCCCAATCTTGAAGGCTCACAAACCGGAGATTGGCTCGAGCCCCAAGGATCAACTCAACACCTCCGCAATGGAATCCACTTCCATCTTCGGTCGTACTGCTGCATTCGGTAAGGACTGTCGCTTGAGCCCCTTCGTCGAGCACCACTAGCGTATGCGCAAAATCGACGCCCCCCTCCTTCAACGCCGCGTGGATATGAAGAGGCTGCTCTATGGCTACGTTGCGGGGAACGTACAGGAAGTAACCATCCCTCCACATGGCCGCATGGAGTGCCGAGAATCGATCGGTCTTGGGATCGATAAGACTTCGAAGGTGCTGTTGCACCAACGCCCCATGTTCACGGCATGCTTTGGCGAGTGAACAGAAGACGACACCCTTTTTCTTCAACTCCTCGGAGAGAGTTTCTTCAAAGACGAAGCCATCGTTGCTTCGTACCGCCCCTCCGACGTCGACACCCTCCAGCAATCGCACCGGTGCAGCACTTCGTTCCAGGGAATCGGGTTCATCTTGGGGAGAGTATCGATCGAGCTTGAAACCGCGAAGATCGGAACGCATCCAGTTCTCATCTCGTGGGTTCGGCCAATCCATCTGTTCGAACAATTCCCAAGCGCTCGTTCGTGCTTCGACCAACCATGCTGGGTCGATGCGACGCGTCAGGAATTGATCGAATCGAGCCCGGTCAAAGGGGCCCAAATTGGACTTCGCTGCTAACGAGGTGCTCATGTTAACCCACCGATCCTTCCATTTGCAGTTGGATCAGGCGGTTCATTTCAACCGCGTATTCCATCGGAAGCTCTTTCACGAGGGGCTCGATAAAACCGTTGACGATCATCGTGCTCGCCTCGGCTTCGCTGAGTCCACGACTCATGAGGTAGAACATCTGTTCTTCCCCGATGCGGGATACGCTCGCTTCGTGTCCGATACTGACATCTTGGTCGAGAATCTCAATGTACGGATAGGTATCGCTGCGGCTTTTCGGATCGAGGATCAACGCATCGCAGACGACATTGCTCTTCGACTTCTTCGCATCCTTCTCCACACGAACCAGACCTCGATAGCTGCTTCGTCCACCATTCTTCGAAATCGACTTACTGATGATCTGCCCGGTGGTGTGCGGGGCTGCGTGAACCAGTTTGGCTCCCGCATCTTGATGCTGACCTGCCGAAGCAAATGCGATCGAGAGAATTTCACCTCGAGCACCAGGCTCCATCATGTAGACAGCGGGGTACTTCATCGTCAACTTGCTGCCGAGGTTTCCGTCGACCCACTCCATCGTCGCGTCGGCGTATGCCATCGCGCGTTTGGTGACCAAATTGTAGATATTGTTGGCCCAGTTTTGGATCGTCGTGTATCGGCAACGACTTCCTCGTTTGCAGATGATCTCCACCACGGCGGAGTGAAGAGACTCGGAGGAATACATCGGTGCGGTGCAGCCCTCGACGTAGTGGACGCTCGCCCCTTCGTCGACGATGATCAAGGTTCGTTCGAACTGCCCCATGTTTTCCGCATTGATTCGGAAATAAGCTTGGAGGGGAAACTCGATCTTGACCCCTTTCGGAACATAGATGAACGAGCCACCCGACCAAACGGCAGAGTTGAGGGCTGCGAATTTGTTGTCCGTAGGAGGGATGATCGTTCCGAAGTACTCCTTCAAAAGATCGGAATGCTCACGGACGGCTGTGTCGGTATCGGTGAAGATCACACCTTGGTTCGCAAGGTCTTCTTTGAGGGAGCCGTAGACGACTTCACTTTCAAACTGGGCTTTCACTCCGGCGAGGAACTTCCGTTCGGCCTCGGGGATCCCCAGCTTATCAAAGGTATCTTTGATCTCTTGCGGAACTTCGTCCCAAGTCCGTCCCTGCTTGTCGGTCGGTTTTAGGTAGTAGTAGATATCTTGGAAGTTGATATCGATACTCCCCCCCCAAGTCGGCATCGGCTTGGAGTTGAAGATATCGAGGGACTTGAGGCGGAACTGACGCATCCATTCCGGCTCTCCCTTCATTTCGGAGATCTGGTTGACGATCTCGGCATCGATCCCTTTACGGGCTTTGAAGACTGCTTTGCTGTTGGTTCGGAAATCATATTTGTTGATCTCGCCGAACTCGTCTGTGCTAGTGACTATGTCAGTGGACATGGGAGAATCGCTTGCTGGGAAAAGAGTGGTGAAATCAACTAAACGGAAACCGGTTCTTCTTTGGCAACCATCTTTTGGTTTGCCGCGTCGGCGTCTGGGTAGGTTTTGCGGATACGCTCGTAGCCATGGTCGTGTAGCTCGCGCGCCAGTTCCGCTCCTCCGGTTTCGACGATTCGGCCACCGAGCATCACGTGGGTGAATTGAGGTGGGTTGTGTTCCAGGAGTTTGTCGTGGTGGGTGATGATGAGGAGTCCCATTCGATCCTTACCGATCTCAGCGATGGAAGCGCTCGCGAGCCGAACCGCGTCTGCGTCGAGACCACTGTCGGTTTCGTCGAGAATCGAGAACTTCGGAGCGAGCATCGCCATCGTAAGAATTTCCGATCGCTTCATTTCGCCACCGGAGAACCCGTCGTTCACATAGCGCCTTGCGAATTCGCCATCGATTTTGAGCTGTTCCATTTTCGCTTTGAGTTCCTTTCGAAACTCGCGCATCGCGATCAAATCTTCACCCTCTTTCCGATCGGGGCGACGGACGTTGGTGGTTGCGTGCCGCAGGAAGTCTGCCGTCTTCACACCCGGGATTGCAACGGGGCGTTGGAACGCCATGAAGATCCCCGCGCGGGCACGTTGGTCGGCCTCCCATTCGGTGATCTCTTCCCCGTCGAGGGTGATCGAACCGTCGGTGATTTCATAGTTCGGGTGCCCCGCGATCGCTAACCCCAGGGTGCTCTTCCCCGATCCGTTGGGCCCCATCAGCGCATGAGTCTCGCCATAGTTCAGCGTCAAATTTACGCCGCGAAGGATCGCTTTCCCTTCGACGGAGACATGCAAGTTTTCTATTTTGAGGGTGTGGGACATTTCGTTTTGTGAAAGATCGAGTATGAACTAAAAAACAAATTCAACGGTAGGAGTCGGTTAGCTGACATCCGAAGCGGCTACCGAAACTGGAATGGTAACTGGAGTGAACTCACAACATCCATGTCCGTCCAGTCGACACTTCGAAAGCTCGACCGGGTGCCCCAACGCAGTGCTCAATGCGACCTGCTCCAATTGACAGGCGCATCGGTCTTGCTCCCCATTGACCAAATCGGGATAGGGGCAAGCATGCACTTCGAGGATCGGGAGAGCCTGTTCGTCTTGCGTCAGCCGGGTCGGCACTTTCCGCTCATTTAAGAGATCCGCGAGGAGCTGCATTCGGACCGCCAAATCCAATGCGGGTGAATCCTCACGAGAGGGCTCATCACTGGGTAAGCCCTGATTGGGTAAGCCCTGATTGGGGATCAATGTTTGGTAGAGGGCTCCCAGCTTCTCGGCGACTTGATGAACGAGTTGTAACCGGACCTCACTCGATTCGGTCGATTGGATGACCGACCAGAGGGAGATCGCTAGATCCCGATAGGTCACCCCCGCTTGCCGCCAACCTTTATCGGTTAGGTAATAGCAAAACGAAGGGCGCCCGCGTCCGGCCACCAGTTTGCGTCGTTCGATGTGCCCCGATTCCTCCAAACGGTCGACCCGTTGGCGAATGGCGGTGGCGGTGACCTCCAATCGATCCATGAAGTCTTGAATCGAGAGTCCTTCTTCGCGCCGAAGCAGATCCAGCACGACCTGGTCAACAGGTCGAATCGGGTCGAGTACTTGGCTAGCGAATTGATCCATGACAGCTACAATACCGCCGGCTAAAATGTCCGGCTTGAGGAACGCTTCGATTGGCTACGTCCTGTGAAGTCTAGCAGCATTCTCTTTTATGACAACCCACGATGCGAAAATTCGCAATCGTAGGGTGTGTGAAGTGGTCGCTGCTTCCATCTTAGATCGAGATGGCGAGTCAATCCTCGTCTCTATTGCAATCACCTTCGCACCCAAAGCGGCCACGCAACACGCCGGATCAGGCTTGAGGGGTGAAGTTCGGTGGCACGTCCCTGAGGAACGAAGGGCGTGATGTTTTGAGGCTATTCCCTATGTTCCCAGAAGTCCTCCACGTCCATCGCTTCGCTCTGAGCGTGCCACCCTTGCACTGGTCCTCTGCGGTTAAACGGAAAGTTCCCTCTTCCTCAAGCCTCACCCCTCAAGCCTCACCCCTCAAGCCTCATCCGGTGTGTTACGTGGTCGCCTTAGAATGCTCCGGTGACTGAAATGGAAACGATTTCTCTGTGGCCAGCAGAATCTGAAAGGGAGATCGCGACCACTTCACACACCCTACGATTTCGCACTTCCTGCCCCTACGATTTCGCACTCCCTGTGATTACTGTCTCCAGAGCAGAAATTTATTCGCTGTCCATACCTCAGCAACGATTATTTCCGAATTTGTCCCCCCTGGAAAGAATCGTCAACTCGGCGCTTGCAACTTCAAAATCGGCAACAACAATTGGCCATCGACATCTTAACATCATTCTCGAAACTGGACGAGAGACCTATGGACTGGGTAAAACCCAAACAGCGCGCGCGACAGCTCGATCGGAGCAGGTCGCCGGACAACGAAATCACGGCTAGCGCTTGGTTGAAGCAGCTCTGCGAAGAGAATGTCGCGTTGCTTCAAGCCTCTCTCCCCATCGATACCAAGAAATCGAAACGACAACCCGCCGAACATTCGATCGAGGCCTACGTTCGAGCAATCACCTGGGGGATCGGCGTATGGGAGATCGATTCCGAAGTTGGGCCGTCGACTCTCGAAGATCTCGTTCAGGCTTTCGGGCCCACTCCGAAATCTCACCCACGTTCCAAGAAGAAAGGAGCTTCTCCCCTCGCTCCGAATCAGATCGCGACCGCCAAAAAAGTGGGGGCTTGGATTACCGAGCAACTACCGAAAGCGAGTTACGATCCCTACGTCGCCCTTACCTCGGCCGCTTGGATCCATTCCCTTTCCAAGGTGGGAAAGGAAATCAGCCCGACCCTCTGGCTCGAAGTCCTTCAATCGATCATGACGCAAGTGAATCGAGCTTGGGAAAACGGGGCGGAGGATGGACTCTTCCCCTGGATCGTTTGGGGCTGTGAAATCCCGCTCGGATTGGCTAAACAGCTTTCGCACCTCGGTGGAAAAGATCGGATCGTAAGCGATGCCCTCAATCGCATCGCTCAACTGCTCGAAGAAGCTTCTGAGGAGCCTCTCCCTCTGTTGCGATACGGTGCGCAAGATCTTCGCCCCGTACTCGCCTCCGTCGTTCGGAGCCGTTGGTCTGCCGACGAACTGGGGGCGCGAAAGTGGTATCCTCCTCAACGGAAAGCGATCGTGAAGCTTGCGAGTTACGCGCTCGCTCTGGCCGATCCGAACGGTCGACAACTTTTGTTCGACGAATCGAATACGGAGTTCGATCCTTCCTTCTGGACCTCGATTTACCACCTCGCCGGTTCCAATCGAAAGTTTGCCAACACCGTCGCTTGCGCCTTACCTGACAAAGTGGGGAAGGAACTCAAACTAAAGCCGTCGAAACTTCGGAAGGACAAATCTCTCGACTCGACTCTTTTCAAACAGAGTCATTATTGGGAGAAGAGTTCGATCGCAACGATGCGCCGTTCTTGGCGCCACCATGGCTGCCGCGTTGCCATCGATTTCTCCTCCGACGTCATTTGGCTGGACCTTATCGGAGAGAAGGGAGAGCGAATTTTTTCGGGTGACTGGGAGGTCACCGTCAAGAAAGATGGGAAAGAGCAACTCATCGACCATGCGTGGCAAGAGGTTTGTTGGTTCACCGACGATGATGTCGATTACTTGGAATTGGAATGCTCCATTGGTGACGAATGCTCGATCCAGCGGCAGATCATGCTGATGCGCGAGGAGGGAATGCTCTTCGTCGCCGACGCGCTTCTGGCAAAGGAATCGGCGCGATGGCGTCTCCAATCGAGCTGGACACCCGCTGAGGGGGTTCGATTTGTGAGCGATGCGAAAAACACCGAAGCCAAGTTGTTGCGAGATGCTCCTGAGCTGGGCAGTCACGAGATCGTCGCGCTGTTGCTCCCAGTCGCCGCTTCGGAGTGGAAGCGAGATGCAAGCCAATCATGGATCGACTATCAAGAAGATCTGGTGGTGGTGAAGACGGAATGCGAGGCGAACAACCTTTACAGTCCCCTTCTAATTCCGATGCGCAATTTAAGGGATTCAACAACCTATACCTGGAGGCAGTTGACGGTTGCAGAGGAACTGGCCATTCAACCGAAACATGTTGCCGGGGCTTATCGGGTTCAGATCGATCGAGACCAATGGGTCTTTTATCGTTCACTTACACCGTGCACCCGCAGAACCGTCATGGGGCTTCACCTCAACACCGAATTCTATACCGGTCGTTTCTGCGCCGACGACGGGCAATTCGAAGCGATGTTAGAAGTAAACCCATAACAGGCTTGAGGGGTGAGGCTTGAGGAACAGGCTTGAGGGGTGAGGGATGAGGCTTGAGGAAGAGGGGACTTCCCATTTAACCGCAGAGGACGCGGAGGATCGCAGAGTTAAAACCGAAATAGTTAGAGTTCCGCTCCCCTCGCTCCGCTGGTTCGGAGTCCGCGGGCTTACCCCCACGGCTCTACGTGCTGCCATCGCTACGCGACTCCAAACCAAGATCATCGCTTTGCGATTCAACGATCTAAAACCTACTTTAACAACCGTCCGCCATGCCACGAGCCAAGGGGGCGAAGCCCTCTTCTTCCTGAAGTCTGAAACCTGAAGTCTGAAACCTGCCCTCACTCCTGCCACGCGGATCGCAAGGGGTAGGCTTCCACGTTCCAGTCGAGGAGTGAGCCTTGGGCGACAGAGAGGGAGAGTTGTCGATCTGCGGGAAGAGCGTTGACGGGGAGGGGGATATAGACCAAGCCGCCATCGGCGAAAATTTCCAATCCGGTTCGATCGACGTAAACATGAAGCTGCAGTTTTCCATCAACTAAATTCAAAGGAGCTTCGATTCCAGCCCCAGTAAGTTTCTTCTTGCTCTGATCGTAACGGAGCGTCGTACCACGGAAATTAAAGTCGATCATCGCATCATCCGAAGGAGTCCCTGCGATCGAGACCTCCATCAACTCCGAAGCGAATTCCCGAATCTGGTTCACGTCCCCCACGCTAAGTTTCGATGATGCAACCCGCGTCGGTTCGCCACTGCGAAGGGACTGCAGTTCACGTACTCCCGAGAAAGAAAGGCGAGGACCTGCAACTGTCGAAACGAGACGCAGTTCGAGTGGAATGGTCATCGATTGATTGAAGGGCATTCCTGCCGTTTCGGTCTGGAACCATCCGATCAGAATGCGTCTTCCATCCGATCGTGGAATGTCGCTAAACGACTGCGCCGCGTAGAAGCCGCGCCCTCGATGTCCGAGCAATCGGGAATGTTCAGGCGTAAAGGACTTTCCGTCGAAGTTACCGATCGCATACTGCCCGTCGGCACCTAGCAACACCCACTTTGTCTGGGATGCGTTTCCATCGATAGAAAGAGGAAAGAAGTCTGGGCACTCGTAGAGATACTTGTCGCCGTCGATACCACCTTTCGTAATACTCTCCAAGTTCCACCCTCTGAGATCCGACGAACTATAGAAATGGATGGAGTGTTGTTTACCAGGGAGCTCGACGTAGAGGACCATGATCCAGCGTTGGGATGCCTCATGCCATATCACCTTCGGATCTCGGTTCCCCGGGCTGACTTCTCCCAGGATCGGGTTTTCCGGTAGCTTGTGAAACCTTCGCCCGTCATCACTCCACGCGAGCCCTTGAACGGTCGGTTTCCCTGCTGCGGTGTAGAACAAAACCATCGGCGTGCTTCCATCCTTCCCCAACCCGCTCGTCCTCTTGGTATCGACCACAGCGCTCCCGCTATACATCGGACCCATCGAGTCGGGAAGAAGTTTGTCCCCAAGCTCGCGCCAATGAACGAGGTCTTTGCTAACCGCGTGCCCCCAATGCATATTCCCCCACCTCCAGCCGTACGGATTGTGTTGAAAGAAGAGATGGTATTCACCGTTGTAGTAAACCAAGCCGTTGGGATCGTTGTTCCAACCGCGAGCCGGCGAGAAGTGGAACTGCCCACGCATCGATTCTTGATAAAGGGGATCCACTCCCCAAATTTCATTCGCAAAATGGATCGTGGTCAAAGACGATGCGTTCTCTGGGATGGAATCGATCGTGAGGGATATCTTCCCACCTTGGTAGTCGGCTAGATCGACAGGAGCCCACCAATCGGGGGAGCCAACGGCCAGTTCAATGTTATTTCGGACCCACGGTTTTCCATTGAGGTTGAAGTGGACCACCCGGTTCTTCGCATCGTTCTGGATCGGAAGAAGTAAGTACCGTTTCTCGATCGAAAACTCCAATGTTGCATCCTTCAAGTTCGCAGGTGGCTTCGTGTCGGTTTGCTCGATGTGATCGACGTTGATATGCCCCCATCCACCGGTCGCAGAATCCACGATCCGAATTTGAGCTTTTTTCCCATGGAACTCGGCGACATCCCAAAACTCCGGCTGCAGTTCTTCGCTCCCGCCGGGGCGATCGTTGCTCCCCGTCGCAGAACGTACGACGACTCCATCCACCAGGAGTTGCAGCGCCAAATGCTCGGGGTTCTTTCCTCCGCCGATTAGAAATGAAATGTACTTGCGATCGATCTGAAAGATCGGTGACGCCAGAGTTCCCTCCGTCCGATCTCCGTTATGAAACGAGTTCACGAGCCTTTCCCCCCGAAACCCACTTACACGCATTTGCCCCGGAAGAGTCCCTCGTGCCGGTCCTTTCCCAAACGCCTCCCCCGTCACGATCCAGTCCCCGTAAGTGTCAGACTCGAAATCCGCAATCAATAGGTTCTCTTGAGCATAGAGAAAGGAATCGAAAGAAGAGCTGCTAGCAAGCCCGAGCATGCCCAAGAGACCTAGCGACAAAATCGACCTAAAACGCATAGCAGACTCTCAATATTGAGTTTCTATCGGGAGGAAAAAGCCCCCGGAATTCTACCCCATCACAACCCGTGGCGTAAGCGAGGGATAGCGTCGCGAGTGCACGTAGCACTTGTTGGGAATATCTCACCTCGGGTGGGACGTCCCTGAGGCACGAAGGGCGTGCTGTGAGACCTGGGACGGATGTCTGGTTGCCAGCGCTGTCCCTCGCTTACGCCACGGGTTGTGATTTTCGGGCCTTCCAGCCTTGACCTACGGTCAAGGCCAAGAGCCCTTCTTCTTCCTTAAGTCTTAAGCCTTATCCCTTAAGTCTTCTTTTCCGTGTCTTCCGTGGTCCCCCACGGATTCATCTTGCCCCCCAATCCCCTTTCTCCTAATAAGAGCCTCCCCAGACGACAAAAACAGGCCGTTAATAGTCAAAATGCTAATAGTACTCCACCTATATTGCAGTTTGACCCCTGTCGGACTTTACGCAGATTACCAAATTCGCGATAATCTGGGGTTTTGCGATTATCTTAGCCGATCAGATCTCTGCTCGCGCTAACTCGAATTGAAACATTGAGAAAGACGGAATATGTCGGACGCAAAAGTCTTAGGCGAAGTCGACCCTTCGGTGTTGGCTGCCGCTGGGCAAGTCGAAGCCCCTATTGATGTGGACCCCGCAGAAACGAGCGAGTGGCTCGGATCTTTGGAGTACGTTCGCAAGAGCAAAGGGGACGAACGCGTTCGCTACCTGATCAAAGCCCTCGAAAACCGAGCTCGCTCCGAAGGGGTCGATATCCCCTTCGAAACGACCACTCCGTACATCAATACGATTCATCCCTCGAAGCAACCTCCCTACCCGGGGAATCGAGAACTGGAGCGTCGGATCAAGAGCATCATCCGCTGGAACGCGATGGCGATGGTGGTCCGGGCGAACAAGAAAAACAAAGGGCAAGGTGGCCACATCAGCACCTTCGCCAGCAGCGCGACTCTCTACGAAGTCGCCTTCAACCATTTCTTCAAAGGGCGAGGTGAATCGGGGTACGACGGGGATCTCGTTTACTTCCAAGGTCACGCCTCCCCCGGGATGTACTCCCGCGCTTATGTGGAAGGGCGCCTCGAAGAGATCAAGCTCGAGAATTTCCGACGCGAACTTCAGCCAGGGGGTGGCCTCAGCAGCTATCCCCACCCTTGGTTGATGCCGGACTTCTGGGAGTATCCAACGGTATCGATGGGACTTGGTCCGATCATGGCGATCTACCAAGCCCGCTTCAACGAGTACCTCAACGACCGAGGACTGAAGGATACCAAGGGGCAAAAGGTTTGGGCGTTCCTCGGGGACGGGGAATGCGACGAGCCCGAAACGCTCGGTGCGATCACCTTGGCCTCTCGCGAAAAACTGGACAATCTGATCTTCGTCGTGAACTGCAACCTCCAACGGCTCGACGGGCCTGTGCGTGGGAACGGGAAGATCATGCAGGAACTGGAAGCCATCTTCCGCGGGGCTGGCTGGAACGTCATCAAGGTGGTCTGGGGTAGCGATTGGGATCCCCTCCTCGAAAAAGATGAGTCGGGACTTCTAGTCCAACGGATGACCGAGGTGGTGGACGGTCAGTACCAGAAATACACCGGGATGCCCGGTTCCTATATCCGCGAACACTTCTTTGGGAAGTACCCAGAGCTTCTCAAACTCGTCGAGAACTATTCCGACGAAAAGCTCGAGAAGATGAAGCGCGGAGGGCACGACCCCGAGAAGGTCTACGCGGCTTACAAAGCGGCCATGGAGACCAAGGGACAACCGACCGTCATCCTCGCGAAAACGATCAAGGGATACGGACTCGGGGAAGCGGGGGAAGGGCGGAACATCGCTCACAACCAAAAGGAAATGAACGAGAAGGAACTTCTGGAGTTCCGCAGCCGATTCGGCATTCCGATTTCGGATGAAGAAGTCGCCAACGCTCCCTTCTACAAACCACCCGAGTCGAGCATCGAGATCAAGTATCTCACCGAGCGACGTCAAAAGCTGGGTGGTTCCCTCCCGAGCCGTCCCACGGTTCATCCGAAAACCGAAATTCCGAAGCTCGATGACTATCGGAAGTTCATGGCCTCGCAACTCGATGGTAAGCATATCAGCACGACCAACGGGTTCGTTCGATTGCTCGGTCGATTGGTCAAGGATAAGAAGATCGGCCCACAGATCGTCCCGATCGTTCCGGACGAATCCAGAACTTTCGGGATGGAAGGCCTCTTCCGCGAAATCGGTATCTACGCCCACTCCGGGCAGCTCTACGACCCTGTCGATTCCCATATCCTCGCTTATTACAAAGAAGCCAAGGATGGGCAGATCCTGGAGGAAGGGATCACCGAATGTGGTTCGATGAGTAGCTTCGTCGCTGCAGGGACCGCTTATTCGGCCCACGGGATCAACATGATGCCGTTCTTCATCTACTACTCGATGTTCGGATTCCAACGGGTCGGTGACTCGATCTGGGCTGCTGCTGACATGCGTGCCAAGGGATTCCTCATCGGTGGGACTGCGGGTCGCACAACATTGAACGGCGAAGGGCTTCAGCACCAAGATGGCCATAGCCATCTCAACGCGATGGCCTTCCCAACCGTTCGGGCCTACGATCCTGCTTGGGCCTATGAAACAGTCGTCATCGTTCTCGACGGGATGCGACGGCTTTATCAGGAAGGTGAAACTGGCCTTTACTACATCACGGTCCACAACGAAGACTACGATATGCCCGCGATGCCCGAAGGTGTCGAAGAGGGGATCATCAAGGGGATCTACAAGTTCCAGTCGCAAGAGGTCGCCGGTGCGAAAGGACGAGTCCAACTCTTCGGGAGTGGCGCGATCCTTCGTCACGTCGTCGAAGCCCAGCGCATCCTCGCCGAAAAATACCAAGTTGCCAGCGATGTTTGGAGCGTGACGAGCTATACCCAGTTGCGTCGCGAAGCACAAACGTGCGAGCGATGGAACATGCTCCACCCAGATCAGCCACCCAAGAAGTCCTACATCGAAACGGTCATCGAAGGGGCCGTTGGGCCGATCATTTCCGCAAGCGACAATGTTCGGGCCGTCGGTGAGCAACTCCTTCCCTATCTCAACAACGACTACTACGTCCTTGGATGCGATGGGATGGGGCGAAGCGAAACGCGAGCTGCGCTGCGTCGTCACTTCGAAGTCGACGCGGAAACCGTTACCGTCGCAGCTCTTTATCGGTTGTGCAAGGAAGGAGTTTTCTCGGCTTCCGAAGTCGCGCAAGCGATCCAAGACCTCGGGCTCGATCCCGACAAACCAAACCCGTTATACGCCTAAGGCGATTCGTGGCCCGGGCGTCTCGCCCAGAGGAGCCTTTGCAACTCCGGGCGAGACGCCCGGGCCACGGTGAGGATTCCATCTGCCGCTCGCTCAACAGCGAATATCACCACCAATCAACCCCACTCACATCTAATAGTCTGACAATGGAAATCAAGCTCCCCTCCCTCGGTGAAGGCATCGAATCTGGCGACGTCCTCGAGATCCTCGTAAGCGTTGGCGATGTCGTCAAAAAAGATCAATCTCTTATCGAGATGGAAACGGACAAAGCAACCGTCTCGGTCCCCTCTCCCGCCGCAGGAAAAATCCTGAGCATCAACGTCGGAGAGGGAGAAACGGTTCCGATTGGAGCGGTCATCGCAACGATCGAAGGTGCGGCGGCAGCGGCTCCAGCGCCAGCCCCTGCTCCGGCAGAACCGGTGAAGCAACCGGAACCATCCAAGGAAGCCGCCCCTCCTCCGGCTCAGGAAGCCGTTGCGACAGCTCCGGCTCCTGCACCTCGTTCCGTCCCTGTGCCTGCTGGCCGTCCACAAGTAGTTCCTCCTGCCCCCGCCCCCGTAGCAACTAAACAAGTCGCTGCACCTGTGGCGGAAGCGAGCACTCCATTTGCCGACGACGTGGTCCCGGCGGGGCCTGCCATTCGACGTTTTGCCCGAGAAGCGGGTGTCGATCTCGCGTCGGTCACCGGGACCGGAGAAGGTGGTCGGATCACGCGCGAAGATATCATGGCGGTCGTTCGCCAAGCGAGCCAGTCGGCTAAGCCCTCTGCAGCATCAGCTCCCGCTGCGACCCCTGCATCGGAGAGCTCTAGGGCGCCTTCGAAGAATGCTACCGCAAATCGTCCGGGAACACCCTCGCAAGACGATTACGGTCCAACACGCATCGAGCGGATGAGCAAAATCCGAAAAACCATCTCGGCGCAAATGCATCGATCTTGGGAATCGGTTCCCCGCGTCGTCAACTTCGACGATGCAGATGTCACCGAGCTCGAAGCGTTCCGCCAAACGAGCAAGGACGATTATGCATCCCGTGGTATCAAGCTCACGACGATGCCTTTCTTGATCAAGGCGATCGCGACTGCGTTGACCCATCATCCATCCTTGAACGCATCCCTCGATCTGGAGAACGAGCAGATCATCTACAAGGATTACGTCAACCTCGGTATTGCGGTCGACAGCGAGCGTGGGCTGGTCGTCCCCACCTTGAAGAACGCTGATAAGATGTCGATTCCGGACATTGCTTATGCGTTAGCCGACTTGGCAACGCGCGTTCGAAACAATGACTTCGGAGTGAGCGATCTGCGCGGTGGAACCTTCACGATCAGCAATCTAGGTGCGATCGGCGGAACCTATTCGACTCCGATCGTCAATGTTCCCGAGGTCGCGATCCTTTTGGTCGGTCGTTCTCGCAAGCTCCCGGTCGTGATGGACGATGACTCGATCAAACCCCGGCTGATGATGCCATTGAGTTTGGCCTACGATCACCGCTTGGTCGACGGCGCCAC
>CAYMXM010000031.1:0-19208 GCA_964394065.1 uncultured Pirellula sp.
ATCAGGGGGAGTGCAAATAAATGCTGGAGCGAATGGCCGATAGTGCGAAGTCAATCATGCTGTCCCGAAATAACTGCAGTAGACCACGTAGAGTGGGAGAAAGTCGATTCACTCTCTGGTGCCATCTACACTTCTGGTGTGTTTCCCAACTGCAAAAGATAGCCACTTACGTCAAGCATAGGGACGCCCTGGGAATAGAGCGAGAAAGCTCCTTCAGTATAGCAATGTCCAGGGATGGTCTTCCCAGTGGATGCATCCTTTACACCACGAAAGGTATTCTTCTTCACAAACTCGACAACAAGCTTCAAGTCTTGTGTCATGAAACCGGTCAAGTAAGACTCGAACAACCCCTTCTTGGTTTGGCGTCCGATGTCGAAAATAAGATAACCAAAGCGTTGATGCTCGGTAATGAAATAAGCATCCAGATTAATTTCTGGTGGGATGGGGCAGCTTGTCAATATCAGTCTGATATCTCGATCCAGCGCAACCAGCTTTGCAAGCTCTTTTTCCTTGCCACTATTGCTATCGTGAATGCTCAGTGCGCACTCATACCAATATACTCCCCAGTTGCCAATCCAATCGAGCACCTCCCCACGTGTGACCTGGACAAGAATCCCGATCTTCTTAGCTTGCTGTTTCTTCATGTACTACGCTTAACACTACGAGTAGCTACATCGAGGTGTAGGGAGCTTCTTCACCGCGGAGTTGGGCTAGGGCGTTGCCGGCGGCTCGTTGCTCGGCTTCTTTTTTGTTTCTTCCCCAAGCGGGTGCGAAGCGTTTGCCGGTGATCTCGGCCGCCACTTGGAAGTGCTTGCTATGATCGGGGCCGGACTCGTCGACCAAGCGATAGACGGGGGTTCCCTTCAGATCTCTCTGGGCGATTTGCTGCAACGAGGACTTGAAATTCCCACCATGATGCCCATTTGCGGCGAGCCGAATTTCGGACTCCAGGTTCTCCAGAATAAACTTCGCCGCCGCTGTGATTCCTCCATCGATGTAAATCGCTGCAACAACCGCTTCGAATACGTCGCTCATCAAGGAGCGGGGCATCGCGGATTTGAGCATTCCACGCCCTACGATGAGGCATTCGTCGAGATGAAGGTGCCTCGAAATTTTGGCGCAGACGCGTCGAGAAACGACGACAGATTTGATCTTGGTGAGATCACCCTCCAAATACTCGGGATAGCTGTGAAACAACGCATCACACACCACCATCCCGAGGACCGCATCTCCCAGGAACTCCATTCGCTCATTCGACTGCGTGCGCGAGGAGGCGATGCTCGAATGGGTGAGGGCCCACATAAGGGTGGATGGATCGCGGAAGCGGTAGCCCACCCTTTCTTGACAGCGTTCCAACTTCTCTTCGGGACTGGCGACTTCGTCAAAGGCGGGTTGATCGGAAGATTCCACGTTTCGCAACTTTCCTAGGGATGGCGGGGGCACTTTTGCCGCGATGCGTTGAGTTAAAACTGGGGGAGGGTATCCCGAAAGGTTGCGAGGGAGAGGTCGTTTCCGATTCGAAAACGGCATCTTCCTGGCACAACTCAAAGCTGTCGCAAGGTTTAATTCCCCCTATTCTGCAAAAATGGATCGCAGGGGTAAAGGTGTCAACCTAAAAGAAACCTTCGCAATATTAAGGAAATTCATGGATTTTAAGTACGAAGTCATCCGAGGGGGGACTTAATGGATATTTCCACCTCCACTTTAGCCTGGCTCGCCATCGCGATGTGTGGAGCCGCTCTCGCTGCGGTCTCTGCTCGGATGATTTCAGCTATTCAGCAGGCGGCGATTCAAACCGACCGCGTCACCCAAGCTGCGGAGGAAGTGTATCGACGGGATTCTCTGGAACTCGCGATCACTCTCCAACACACTTTTGCCGATCTATCACTCCAAGATCGCGAGTCGAAGTGGTATAACGCCCGAGTCGCTCGTGTAGATCAAGAATCTGCCGACACTCGATCCTATTACTTGCTGGACGAATTCGGAGAGTCTCTCCCCTCTTTTCTGCCAGGACAACACCTTCTGATAGAGCGCCCTGCCGGGACAGTCGCTCCTGTGGCGTGTCGATGCTATACCCTCTCAGACGATGTTCGCGCTGGCTACTGGCGCATCACAGTAAAGCGAGCGTGCGAACACCCGACCAGCGTTAGTCGGTGGCTTCATGACGAAGTGCACGAAGGGGACTACGTGCGGGTGCGCGGCCCCTCCGGCGCGTTTTTTCTCAAGAGTTGCACGGCGAGAAACATTGTCTTTCTGAGCGCCGGCGTAGGCATCACTCCGATGATACCGATGCTTCTGGAAGGGGTTCGTCGACCTCACGGTTCGATCCATTTCTTGGCTCAGTATCGGGATATCGAGCACGCTCCCTTCGCAGAGGAGTTGCTCGCGTTCGCACAATCCAATCGAGATATTCGGATCCGATTGTGGCTCAGTCGATTCCCACAAGGGATCGTCGGTGCGGAGAGCAACGTGATTCGAGAAGGGAAATTCAGCGCGTCGGAGGTTTGTAGTGAAATCGACTCTCTATCGGAAACCGATGTCTACTTGTGCGGTCCCGAAGCATGGATAAACGGAATGCGAGGGGATCTCGTTTTACAAGGTGTTCCGGAGGAGAACCTTTACTACGAGCTGTTTCATTCCACTCCCCCGGTGACGCCACTTCCTCCGCCCCAAACAGTCCCCGATCGCCCTCCATGCTCGGTTCACTTCCGGCAATCGAACCGGCTCGCGGAATTTGCGGCGAATTACCCGAGTCTGCTAAGCTTCGCGAGCCAAAGCGATGTTCCCATCGCTAGTGGGTGCCGCACGGGGGCCTGTGGCAGCTGCGCTGTCCGGCTCCTGCAAGGGAAAGTTCGCTACACCCGCAAACCTCAATATCCATTGAAAGCGAATGAAATTCTCCCTTGCGTCTGCGTCCCCGACGGGAACATCGTGGTGGATGTGTAAAGGGTGGACGCGAAGCGTCCTCCCATCATAACCCGTGGCGTAAGCGAGAGACAGCGTCGTGAGTGCACGTAGCCATTGTCTGGAATATCTCAGGCGTCGGGTGGCACGTCCCTGAGGCACGAAGGGCGTGCTGGTGAGACCTTGAATGGATGCCTGGTTGCCAGCGCAGTCCCTCGCTTACGCCACGGGTTGTGATTTTCAGGCCACGCCCATCGCTTCGCTCTGAGCGTGCCACCCTTGCACTGGCCCCTTACCAACGTTTTCCTACCTTACACTTTCCTTTCGGCCTTACACCTTCTTCTGGATTAGCTGAGCGATTAGCTCGGGGTTCTTTTGTTTTCGCAGGTGCTCGATCTGTTCGGGTGGGACGGATAGCTTCTCCAGGTGACTGAAGATGCTTTCCCACGCTTTCTCCTTTTTCTTTCCTTCCGAAAGATAGAGTTCTGTTAGCAACTCTTGGACGCGTTGAAAGGAGACGTTATCCCGATTTTGATAGTAGGCCTTGATGACCCCTTGTTGGTATCGAGAGAAGTTTTCCATAGCCATCGTCGTGAAACTCCGTTGGAACTCTGCTTGAAATAAGGGGGACGTGGCCCGGGCGTCTCGCCCGAACTAGGTTTCGTAACCTTGAGCGAAACGCCCAAGCCACCGCTTGAGGATTGCCTCAGGCTCCGAAGTTCGATCTCGGCGTTTTTCATCCGCAACTTGAAAAGATAGTAATTCCTCCCCCATTGCGATAGCCATCCGCTCCAGTTGGACTAGAATCCCCCTCTCCTCTCAGTTTACCCAACCCCCCACCGCGTCTCTGCACCAAGTCGACACGAATCAAGAATGGATCACCGATTCTCCACAACTCGCTCCTCCCTTCCTGGACTCGCATTGGTACTACTCCTCTGCCTGTGCGGTTGCAAACCGTCTCCTTCGACCGCTCGGATTGAGTCCCTCCTCGAAGAGGCGGTCAGCCAGAATCCAATTCCTTCGGAGCTGCAGACTCGGATCGAGAGAACCCTGGATCGCAATCTCCATTTGCGTACCCTTTCGCAGGATCAAAACGCTGCATGGCAGGTGATCCATGGAGCGGTCGCCTACGGTGGAGACCTCCTCCTCGAAGTCAACGGAACAAAAGTTCGTGCATTGGAGTACCTTTTCTCCGGAGGGGAGCTTCCAGGTTGGGATTTGCGACTCGGTGATATCAACCCGAAAACGGACCGCCCTGGGATCCGAACGAGCGTCGAAGCGGGGAGCTATACGGGGCAAGGTCACGTGGATCAATTCCTCGGCTATATCTCGCAAATGGCGCTCCCCCTGGAGACCAAAATCCAGGTGGGTACCCAAGCCCTGACCTTGGAGGACTGGGTCCGACAGGCGCAGCGCGATGTCTGCAACAATCCCTATCAAGAATACTCCTGGACCCTTATCGCCCTGACGAACTACTTCCCTGACGAGAACGAATGGATCGGAAGCGATGGGAATCGGTGGACTCTTGAACCTTTTGTGAAATACGAAGCGGAGCAAGATCTCACGACCAGCGCTTGCGGGGGGATGCACCGTTTGATGGGGCTGGCCCACTCAGTGCGGTACCGCGAGAAGCAAGGGGGCAAAATCGATGGCGCTTGGTTGAAAGCCAAGCAAGTTGTCGAATCTGCGATCCAACGAGCCAAAGCCTACCAAAACAGCGATGGCTCCTTTTCGACTCGATATACGGCGAGAGCTGGCAACAGCGCGGACATGAGCACGTGCATCGGAGCGACTGGGCATACCTTGGAGTTTCTAGCTTACGCTCTCCCCAAACCCGAGTTGAGCGCGGAATGGATGGAGCGAGCTGTCTGCCGACTCTGTGAAATGCTGGAAGCAACCGAAATGATCGACCTCGAATGCGGCGCCGGCTACCATGCGCTCGCCGGTTTGCGACTCTACGCCGAACGAAGATACGAATGCGTTCTGGTGAAACGGGATATGGAATAGCGGTGAATGATTCTGGTTTTGCATCGCGAGCGATGGCAACGTAGGGTGTGTGAAGTGGTCGCTGGTCCCCATCCCAAATCCGGTTGGTATACCCTTTCTCTTACCATCGCAACCACGTACGAGGGCCAATGCGACCACGTAACACACCATGGGTACTGAGGGAATCGGAGGGGACCGACCACGAATCGGACGAATCTTACGAATGAAGAAGATTGAACCGCAGAGTTCGCAGAGGAACGCAGAGGAACGCAGAGTCGGGGAAACGCATCGATCTCTTCTCTGCGCCCTTGCGTCTCCGCGACTCTGCGTTGTTTTTCTAACTCACGCGAAGGCGCCAAGAGGTTTAATAGGGAAGTTATTTCGGGACAGCTCCTAAATCACCCGGTTGCGGAGAGGTTTGCCGGCTTGGTAGAGGGCTAGGTTGCTCAGGAAATGGGAGACGAGACCGACCATCTCTTCTTGGAATCCACCTGCGGAGTGAGGGGTGATCCAACAGTTGCGGGCGGTCCATAGGGGATGATCCGCGGGGAGTGGCTCAGGAATGGTAACGTCGAGATAAGCCCCTGCGATTCGCTCTTCATTCAGCGCATCTAGCAACGCGGTCTGATCGACCGTCGTTCCCCGACCGATGTTGTAGAACAATGCACTCGGCTTGAGGAGCCCCAAACGATCCTTTCCAAAATAGCCGTTCGAGTCGGGATTGGCCGGCAAGATGTTGATCACATGATCGGCCTTCGGAAGCCAAGCATCGGCTTCTTCAAGCGTGATCACCGGAATCGATTCGTCACCCTTGGGGGAGCGACGCACACCGACCAACTCCATATGGAATGGTGCGAGCAATTCGCTTAGCCGCTTGGCGATCTCTCCGTACCCAAAGAGAATCGCTCGCTTCCCCTTCAGCAGTTGCGATCGAACCCGAACTTCTGCCGAAGGCCAACCATGCCCTCCGAGCTGCTCCCGAAATGCCATGGGTAGCTGGCGACTCATCCCCATGATCATCGCAAACAAATGTTCGGCGCACGGCTCATCGTAAACTCCCGAACTAGTCGTGAGTGCAATCCCTCGCTCCCGAAAGACTTTCTTGAGATCATCTCGATCGTAGTTCGTGTATCCGGCAGAGGTGAGATGAACCCAGCGGATCTTCTCCAACCTCATAAGCTGCTCCGCGTCGGGTTGCCCAAACGCGATCTCGGCCTCTTCAAGCTTCGGGTCAGGTGGAGCACCTACCAAGTTCACTTTGCTCGTCTCGGTCGCCACCACCAATCGATGAAGGGTGACGCCAGAATGTAGCATCGACGTTGCATCGTCCGGGAAATGGGCGTTCGTCCAGATCGTCTGTGGAGTGGTCATCGGATGAGGTTCTACTTCCAATCGAGAGGTGCGAGCCAACGATCCCGAAGGACCTTCCAAGGTAAATCGACGAGTTGCCTTCCATCGCAACCGATGGTGACTCGATCATGAGGTTCGACTGTACCGACTCGATAAAGGGGGAGTCCTTGCATCCCTCTCTCGAACTCAGCGATCTTCCCTTCGGGGACTTCGCAGAGGAGTCGGCTGTTCGATTCCGAAAAGAGCAACGCTTCGGCGCTGACAAAGCTCGCTTGTCGAACCTCGGTCAGATCCAACGAAACTCCCAACTCCCCTGCAAAAGACATTTCTGAAATCGCTACGGCTAGTCCACCTTCGCTCAAATCATGGCAGGCAACCACCCGTCGGTTCTTGATCTCGTTATGAAGCGTCTTGTAAAGGCGCATCGCGAGGGAGGCATCGACCTTCGGAACACTCCCTCCTTCGAGCCCCAAAACCTTCGCGACCTGCGAACCTCCGAACTCTTCCCGAGTAACACCGAGCAAGTAAATAGCGCTGCCGACCTTTTTGAGATCCATCGAAACCGCTTGCTGTACATCCTCGATCTGCCCCATCGCGCTGATCAGCAAGGAACAAGGAATCGCAATCGTCTTCTTAACGCCTTGGTGGTCCGTAAACGAGAACTCATTGTTCAAGCTATCCTTACCACTGATGAAGGGGGTTTGCCAAGCGACGGCGAGATCATGACAAGCGATCGCGGCCCGCACGAGCGTTCCGAGAGTCTCCGCTTTCTCCGTGTTCCCCCAACAGAAGTTGTCGAGAACTGCCAAACGACTTGGGTCTGCACCGACAGCAACGGCATTCCGGACCGCTTCATCCATCGCGGAAGTCGCCATGTGATAAGGATCGAAGTCTCCGAAGTTTGGGTTCATGCCGCACGACAAAACCACTCCTCGCTTGCTCGATAGCTTAGGACGAACGACGGCAGCATCGCTCGGCCCGTTGCTGGAGGGGCCGACGAGGGGTTTGATCACGCTCCCAGCTTGCACCTCGTGATCGTATTGGCGAATGATCCAGTGCTTGCTCGCAACCGTCGGCGTGGAGAGGATCTTGCAAAGAACTTCTTCGGTCGATTCTTTGGAAAGACTTGGGAGGGTTAGTGGCGATTCGGGTAAGGGATTGTAAACCGCTTGGCGAACGACCGGTGGTCGACCTCCGTGCAGGAACTCCATACTCAGAACTCCCACCTCTTCTCCGCGAACCATCAAGCGAAGGTTCCCGGTCGGAGTAAAGACTCCGAGGACTGCAGCCTCGACTCCTTCACTTGCGCACAACGCTTTGAGGCGATCGATCTTATCGGGAGGAACAGCGAGGATCATTCGCTCCTGCGCTTCGCTGATCCAGATTTCGGTGTAGCTAAGTCCTTCGTATTTCAAAGGAGCTTGATCGAGCCAAACCTCCGCACCGATATCTTCACCCATCTCACCTACGGCGCTACTGAATCCACCCGCACCGCAATCGGTAACCGCGTTGTAGAGTCCTTGATCGCGAGCCGCCAGCAAGACATCGAGCACCATCTTCTCCGTGATCGCGTTCCCGATTTGAACGGCCCCACCGGAGATCGATTCACTCTCTTCGGTCAGTTCCACACTGCTGAAGGTTGCGCCGTGGATTCCATCTCGGCCCGTTCGTCCGCCGATCGCGACGATCAAGTCACCCGGCTTTGCATGCTTCTCGACTTTGTTTGTCGGAATGATGCCGACGTTTCCGCAATAGACGAGTGGGTTCCCCAGGTAGCGATCGTCGAAGTAGACCGCGCCGTTGACTGTTGGAATCCCCATGCGGTTTCCGTAGTCTCGAACCCCTGCGACGACACCCGACATGACACGGCGAGGATGCAACACTCCTGGCGGGAGCAAATTCGGATCGTAGTCGGGAGAGGCAAAGCAAAAGACGTCGGTGCTGCAAACCGGCTTGGCACCGAGCCCTGTACCGAGGGGATCTCGGATCACACCCCCGAGCCCCGTGTTAGCTCCCCCGTAAGGTTCGATCGCGGAGGGGTGATTGTGGGTTTCGACCTTGAAGACGACGCAATCTTCATCGTCGAAGGTGACGACCCCTGCGTTGTCTTTGAAGACGCTGACGCACCAGTCCTCTTTGCCGAGCGCTTCTCGAATTTTGACCGTTGCCGCGAAGATTGTTTCTTTGAGCATCGATTGAAACTGGCGCGTCCCGTTCTCATCGGTGTATTCGATCTTGCCACCGAGAGTCTTGTGGCTGCAATGTTCGCTCCAAGTTTGCGCGATCGTCTCCAGCTCGATGTCGGTAGGCTCTCGACCTAGCGAGTTAAAGTGAGCTTGGATCGTTTTCATTTCGGGAAGAGAGAAATAGAGCTGACCTTCCTTGCTTAGCTTCAACAAAGCAGCATCGTCGAGTCCGAGGATCGGGACGACGATTTTCTTAAAGTCATAGTGGGTGCCAACCGCGAGTTCAGTCAGTGTCAGTGGTCCGATGTTGACTTGCTCGATCGAGTCGTTCGACAGAACTTTTTGGCACATCCGTTGAACGATCGCGGAGTCGACCGGTCCGTTTTTGGACGAGATCCAATACTTGCGGAATGTTCGCACCTCTTCGACCGAGAGGCCGATATTGGCGAGGAGTTGTTGCGTACTTTGGGCGACCGGATCCATCACCCCGGGTTTGGGGAGCGCGAAAACGAGGGTGCTCTCTGGGGTTGGGAACGTGGCATGGGCGTCTCGCCCATGTTCTCGTTTGGGAGGCGTCGCGAGCTTCGGATCCCCAACCTTGGCGGTCAAGCAGCGTTGGGCGATCGGGTCGGAAAGGAGTTCCCGAGCCACGTTTTGGATCGCCACTTCGTCGAGGGCACCTTGGATTAGGAAACCGTATGCACCATGGACGATCAAGTCGTTGGAGATGCCCAGTTCCGATGCGGCATTCGCAGCGGATGCTCCGAGAGAGTCCGGTTGACCATCAGCCGGATAGATGTCGACTTGCCACAGCGTCACGAGTTGCTTTTCCTGCTTCGAGTAGTGATTCCACACGATCGAAGTCACCCCGTTCGAGGGCCTCGATCCATGTTCCGCAGATTGTGGCAAAGTTCTTCAAGGCTTGTAAGGCTGGAGCGTGGTTTTCTTCCAAGATCTGCCGCCAGAGGACCTGGTTTCCCGCCGCGATCCGGGTCGCGTCCATCCACCCTTTGCCGACGAATTGCAGGAAGTCATCCGGAGTGGTCATCGCGAGGGCCGAAGCGACGATGTGGGGCAAATGGCTGGAAAATGCGAGGGCTTGATCGTGTTCTTGGGGGGAAAGAATGCACGTTCGGGAGCCCATCGATTCCCAAAAATGGGTCGTCCGGGAGGTTAGTTCGCTCGGGGTCTGGTCGGTTGGGGTAATGACGACCAAGGCTCCGTCGAGCAAAGTCCCGATGGCGTGCTCCACACCGCTGTGATGCCCCCCTGCGATCGGGTGGCTCCCGATGAATTGGTTGGAAGAGAGACGCCCCACCGCTCCATGAACGACACTTTGCTTCGTGCTCCCGACGTCGGTGAGAATCGCGTCGGGCTTGGCGACCGAGGCGGCGACGACCAACGAATCGACGATCGATTGAACGGGGGTGCATGCGATTACCAAGTCGGCATCTCGTGCCCCGACAAGAATATCGTCGGTCGCCGTATCAATCGCCCCCCGCTGGATTGCCGCGTCGAGCCTGGAAAGGGTCCGCCCGACACCGACGACCTGGCTGGCGAGTCGCTTGCGCTTGAGAGCAAGTCCAATCGACCCACCCAGAAGCCCAACGCCAATGATGCAAACTCGCTGCCAAACCATAGGGGACAAATTCAACGACAGGTGGGGGGGGTAACAAAAGGAGGGAGTAGTCTACCATCGCAGTGCCGTTTTTGCGAACTCCGTTCGAAAGTAGGGTGTGTGAAGCGGTCGCCTCAAGAACCACCGTGATTGCCCTGATCTGCGATAATCGGCGGATCACAAAAGTTCATCCGCAGATTCCGCCGATTATCGCAGATGGTTGTAGGGCGTTTGATGGTTTGAGACTTTACGAGTACGCTCGAGTGGTAGAAGCAAATCTACGTCACACAAGGGGTTTGCCTTCGATCACCTAATAACGCAACAAGGGGCTGTGACAGTGAGCGGAAATGATAGGTTTGAGCTGGTGGACGGTGAGCCAGTTGCGATTGTCCGATATCCGCTTGACCCCAAATCTATCTCTGAAATTCAAGCATCTGGCGTAGTCGATGCCTATCTGTATTCGTAAGGTTCGTCCGATTCGTGGTTCTCCTCTCGAAGCCCCCCGCAAGTGGCAAGAGGCTCTCAAGGAGTCGAAGGAGCCTTGGGATGGAGGCGTTGTTTGGCGGAATGAACTCCGTTCTACATGGGTAGGTTCAGCGGGGGGCATTGTTTGCTGATGAGTGCCAATAGTCTTTCCAGAGGTCGGGTGGGTTCGATTGGAACCTCGCACCAGCGGAGGGAGAGCTTTTGAGCGGGGCCGAGCCAGCGGGCGAGAAGCTCGAGCGATGGCGCCGAGAACTGGTTTTGAATTCTTCGATCCAACTTGAGTGTCATACCGATATAGAGAACTTCTCCATTTTGATGCTCAAGTCGATAGATTCCGCTTCCGCAAGGAATCCCGTTCGGATCGAGATCCAAAATCGGAGTTGATACCTCCTCGTCGAGCGAAGGTGAGGAAGAGGTCTCGCCAATCCCCCGTTCGGCGCGTGCGAGTTCTCTATCAAGTTCGCTTCGGAACCGCAGTGCACCGAGGCGATACTCGAGAGGGCTAAAACCAGGAGCAAGTTGTCGGCATAGCGCATCGAACTCCGAAGCGATCGATGGAGAACAAAAGAGTTCTTCTAATGAATAACACTGAAAGCGATCGCTCAACTGCCGCCATGCAATCTCGCTCGCGTGCCAGAACGGATCTACGGTATCCCAGCCGATGATGTCAGGAGACTCTTTTTCCGTTGGAGAGGCTGAGAGCTTTCCGTCGGAGCGAAGCTTGAAGAGTTGACGATTGCGAATCTCTGGTGTCCCAGGAATCTCTAACTCATCGCAGCGGAACTGAAAGTTTGAATTGAGTGTCGGATCGAGGATAAGTCGTTCTACGTTCGTTCCTCGAGAGGCTAGCGTAAAGGCTGCGGCTAACTTTTGATCGACGGCTTCGTCGGCGGAGAGGTCCAGGAACCCAGGTAAGAACCCATGCTCCAATGTGACATTCTTTCGAGATTGCTTTTTGTTCCTCGATCGTTTGGTCTCGACCTCATCTCGTGAGGCGACCGTGACCTTCGGATCTTCTGCTCCCTCGAGTTTATCTCCGACGAGCGTCCCCTCGAGTCGTTCGCGGCCTCGTTGCGAGTACTCTTCCGAGAGCTCGAAACCGATAAACTGCCGATCGAGCTTCTTGGCCACAACAAGGGTCGTAGCGCTTCCTGAGAAGGGATCGATGACGATATCTCCCGGTTGCGAGCAAGCGCGAATGATTCGCCCAAGAAGTTGCTCTGGCATCTGGCAACCGTGAAATCCAGCTCGCTCCTTGAAGGTCCCGTTTACACGAGGGAAGTACCAAATATCTTCGTTCGAGTTGAACGCGTCGCGACAATCTTGGGGGCGGAGAATCCATGTGTCGTCGGGGGTGCGTCCTTTGGGATTCGCACGTCTATCGGCATAGATCAACTGCCGGGCCGAGGGGACGGCGATCTCTTGCACGTTGAAGCAGAATTTCTTTTCATCTTTAGTGAAGTAAAAGAGATGCGCATGGGATCTCGTGAATTTATATTTGCAATGGACTCCGAAGGTGTAATACCAGATCACCCAGCTGCGCATGCGAAAACCGGCTTCTTGAGCGCGGATCTTCAGTTCGGCAGCATATTCATCTCCGATCGCCAACCAAAAGGTCCCGTCGGCGACGAGGACCCTATAGAGTTGCTCCATCCATTCCGAGCACCAATCGAGATAGTGCTCGTGTTCTTGACGATCGTCATAGACATCGTAGGAGTAACCGATATTGAAGGGTGGGTCGGCAAATGCGAGTTGAACCGATTCGTCAGGCAAGGTTTTTAGACCTTGGACACAATCGATGTTGTGAATCTGATTGAATCGAGACACAGTAGAAGTTTGAAGTGAGAAGTTTGAATTGGGTCGCGTCACGAAGTTTCCACCATCACAACCCGACGCGTTAGCGAGGGATAGCGTTGCGAGTGCACGTAACTCTTGTCGGGAGTACAAGGCGCCGGGTGGCACGCCCCTGAGGCAGAAGGGCGTGCAGTGAGACCTTGGATGGATGCCTGGTTGCCAGCGTTGTCCCTCGCTAACGCGTCGGCTTGTGATGGGTCATGCTCTTCCTATAGCCCAAAGTCTAAAGTTCAAAGCCTCCAAAGCTAGGAGCGTTGTTTAACGGAATGAATTCCGTTCTACAAATTATCGCTGCACGCGGGCGGAGCCACCTTTTGCGAGGGCTTCGACTTCGGGGAGTCGAGCGATCGTGGTGTCTCCGGGGAAGGTGGTGAGGAGAGCGCCGTGAGCCCAGCCGAGTCGGAGCGATTGTTCAGGTTCTTTGCCGGCGAGCATCCCATAGATAACTCCAGACGCAAATCCATCTCCACCTCCGATTCGATCGACGACATCGAGAGAAATGGTTGGGCTGACATACTCTTTGCCATCGTACCAGAGAACTGCTGCCCAATCGTGGCGATTCGTCGAGTGGACTTCGCGAAGGGTCGTCGCCACCATCTTGATGTTCGGGAACTTCTCGACAGCTCGCTCGATCATCTTGAAGAAGGACTTTGGATCGAGAGACGAGGCGGACTCGACATCTTGACCTTCGATCCCCAATCCCTTTTGAAGATCCTCTTCGTTGCCGACGAGCATGTCTACATTCTTGACGATCTTGTTGATCTGTTCTTGAGCTCGCTTAGCACCGCCGATTGGCTTCCAGAGCTTCTCCCGATAGTTCAGGTCGAACGAGGTTACCGCGCCGGCATCCTTAGCCGCTTGCATCCCTTCGATGATCAGTTCGGAAGTCGTTTCCGAAAGGGCAGCGAAGATCCCACCGGAGTGGAACCAGCGGACGCCGTTGGCGAAAATCGACTTCCAATCGAAGTCACCCGGTTTGAGCATCGCACCTGCTTCGTTGCATCGATTGTAGAAAACGACGGGTGGTCGAACTCCTAGCCCACGATCGCTATAGACGGTAGCGATGTTCGGTCCCCGAACGCCGTCGTGTTCGAAATGTTTGTAGAAGGGTTTGACACCCATCTCTTGAACCCGTCCTTGTACCAATTCCCCGATGCCGTAGTTGACCATCGCGGTGGCAATCCCGGTCTTGAGTCCGAAGCAATCGGCGAGGTTGGCTGCGACGTTGTACTCGCCACCCGAGACGTGGATGTCGAAAGACTTAGCCTTGCGGAAAGGGATGATCCCAGGGTCCAGTCGATGGACGAGCGCGCCGAGGGAGAGAAAGTCGAGGTCACATGCGTCTTTGCGAATGGAAAGCTGGGCCATTGTTGCTCCGGGAGATTGGAATTGAGAGATTGGAATTGAGGTTAAGAGAATCGAGAAATTCTAAACGGGTGGAAGGAAATCGTTAAGGTGAGCGGCAGATGAAAATATACCATTAACCTTATCGCCACCTCATGGGAGGCCTGACGCATCGGAGGTAAGGGGGGGGGGGAGCGAAGCGTCCCCCCATCACAACCCGTGGCGTAAGCGAGGGACAGCGTCGCGCGTGCACGTAGACCTTGTCGGGAAATATCTCAGGCGTCGGAAATATCTCAGGCGTCGGGTGGCACGTCCCTGAGGCACGAAGGGCGTGATGTGAGACCTGGGATGGATGCCTAGTTGCCAGCGCTGTCCCTCGCTTACGCCACGGGTTGTGATTTTCGGGCCTCGCTTACGCATCGGCCAAACGACCCAAACACTTTATATGCGCACCGATGCGTCAGGCCTCTGGTCTCCTTTATATCGTTGTCGAGGAAAATCCGCCGTCGACGACGAGGTTGTGGCCGGTGACGAAGGAAGAAGCTCCCGAAGCGGCCAGGAATATGACGGCACCCGCCAGTTCATGTTTGTAACCGAAACGCCCTGCGGGGGTATGGTTGATGATCTGCTCTCCTCGTGGGGAGAGGCTCCCATCTTCGTTGTAGAGGAGCCCTTGATTTTGCTCGGCGGGGAAGAAGCCAGGGCTGATGCAATTAACCCGAATCCCCCGCGAGGCCCATTCACGGGCCATGAACTGGGTGAAGTTAATAACAGCAGCTTTCGCAGCGGAATAAGCGACGACTCGGGATAGAGGGACGATCCCCGACATCGAGGCGATGTTGATGATGCTCCCTGCGTTGCGCGTAAGCATCAGCTCGCCGAAGACTTGGCAAGGAAGTACGGTGCCGCCGACGAGGTTCAGTTCGAAGACGTTATTCCATGCTTCCATGGGCATCAAGCTGAAGTCGTCCCCTGGTTGAAGGGTTGCATCGGGGCGGTTTCCGCCCGCAGCGTTGACGAGGATATCGACAGGCCCCAAGGTTCGTTCGATCATGTCGCGCGCGTTGACGAGGGACTCCCGGTCGAGGGCATCGGCCGAGTGAAAGACCGCTTCGCCTCCTTCGCGGCGAATCTCCTCGGCGCGGTGCATTCCTCGCTCCGCGCTTCGGCCAAGAATCGCGACTCGAGCGCCGACGCTCCCGAGAGCTGCGGCCATCGCTCCTCCGAGGCTACCAGTGCCGCCCAGGACCACGGCGACTTGATTTTTGAGGTTGAACAGATTGGGAGGGGACATGGGGAAGTTTGAAGTTAGAAGTGTGAAGTTGGAAAGGTGGGGCGTGGCCCAGGCGTCTCGCTCGAGCCTCGTTTTTAGCTCCCGAGGATCTCTTGGCGAAGTTGGGTGAGAAGGGTTGTCGCGTGGAGGATCTCTTCCTTTTGACGTTCCGGTTCTTGAGGAATCTCCCGTTCGATGGTGAGGGGACCTTGGTAGCCGATCTCTTTGAGAGTGGTCAAATAGGCTCGCATATCGACATCCCCTTTCCCTAGAGGAACCTCGGCCCCCCAGGTGATCCCAGGTTCGGGACTCCAGGTCGCATCTTTGCAGTGGACGCTTCGGACGTATCTGCCGACTTGGATGAGGGCGGGAATCGGCTCGCCGGTTCCGTAGAGGATCATGTTAGCTGGGTCGAAGTTGATGAATAGGTTCGGACGTTGCACGTCTTCGATATAGTGCAGGAGCCCTTCGGCGGACTCTTGGCCAGTTTCCAGGTGAATATTCTGCTCGTTGTAGGCGGCGTGGTCGCATAGTTGACGAGTTACCTCGACGACATCCGCGTACTCCTTCGTGCTTCGATCGTGGGGAACAACTCCGACGTGAAGTCCCACGACGGAACAGCCGAGGAGCCGGGTGAAGTCCGAGATCTCCTTCATCTCCGCAAGGCGAGCGAAGCGCGTTTCGTGGGGGACCAATCCGATCGTTTTTTCGACGGTAGGAATATCGGCGTAGCTTTCTCCCTCAAAACCGCCGAAAACGCAGGTGAGTTCGATCCCGTATTCGTCGAGCTGTTTCAGGAAGGCTTCTGCCGCATCTGGGGTACGGCCTTGCGCGTGGGGGGAGTGGAGTTGAATCGACGGAACACCGAGTTCGCGAGCCACGTCGAGGCGGACGCCGAGACCTGCGTCGATACTGGTGAAGACGCCGAGGGACCATGGGGGAAGCGACATGGATGACTTTCGTTCGATGGGATAAAAAAGGGGGATGTTTAGTATTGGATGTTCAATATAGCGTGGGAGAGGCAGTCCTGGGCTGGACTTCAGGGAGACCATAGCCTAAGTCTTTAAGGAATCTGCTCCCCTCGCCCCGCTTCGGGGAGAGGGGCTGGGGGTGAAGGGTAGAAGTGAGATCTAACTGTGCCATCGTTGACTAGGTCGCTACCCTCATCCCCAGCCCTTCTCCCCCAAAGGGGGCGAAGGGAGCAAAAATCCAATAGCGAAGCTTGGTTCGACTACTGATCCACGCTTGTTCTCGCCTCAATTCCCCAGCATTTGCGATCGGGCCATCGCTTCTTCTGCCAATTGGATATAGCGAGAATCCTGCGTCCCCGCCCAGGCTTTCTGGTAGGTAACGCTGAGGATTGTGTAGTTGAAGGCCTCGTCGGGTTCGAGTTTGCACGCCTCTTCGGCATGCTGAACCGCTGCCTCGTGCTCCTCGAGCTGGGTACAAATGCGAGCCAGGGTCAAATGGGAGAGGACGTGATCCGGGTGATCGGAGAGGAGTGACTCGAGCAATTCCTTGGCTTCCGAGATTTGGCCGGCATCTTTGAGCTTCTCGGCTTCTCGAAATCGTTCTTTGGCTGTGGACATAATCAAAATCTTGAATCTTTTTTGGCGAGGACGAATAGGTGGGATTGTAGCGAATGATCGGGTATTCGGGCTAGGGTTTGAGCCCCCAAAAGTCATAACTCCTACAATCACACCTTCCGAGAGAACGTAGGTCTTTACCCAATCCCTTCATCCTTGCGGATTCCCCTAAATTTCCTGTTCATCAAAATTTGACTCTCTTCATTCCTGACATAAGTTCTTTGTGGCGGGCTTAAGTAAGTCCCCTGCTGCTAGCCGCAGCAATCACGCTCCAAGGGTCGTGGGCTTCGTGGCGACGAAGCTCGATGCACCCTCGGGGTCTACTTAGTTTTCTCTCGGGAACACCGAGAATTTACCTGTCGGAGGGTATTTAAATGAAGAATTTCGCCATGAAGTTGAAGCGATTTTTGAAGAGTGAAGATGGACCAACCGCAGTTGAGTACGCGGTTATGTTGTCCCTCATCATCGTCGTTTGCTTGACTGCTGTTACCGCAATTGGAGACAACGCAAGCCAAACGTTCACGACTGTTTCGGAACAACTCGGACCAACCGCTCCTTAATTGCCGACTTAAACAAAGCACTTTCGAGTGCGTTGTTCAATCAAGGGGGATTCCCCCTCCAAAAAATGCATACCATCCGGGAGCTGCATCGAATCCAATCGATGCGGCTCACCGGTTTGGTGCAATCCTAATGTCACTGGAGACTAGTCTCATGTTGCAATCAGTATTTCCTGTAGAAGCAGTTGGTGGCTTGTGGGAGTTGATCTGTCTCTCAGGCACCCTTTTTACAGTCGCTGCCGTATGGATCTTGGGTCCTCGGTAGTCGTTTCCTTTTCAATCGAATTCAAACACGTTGTTTCTTGGAGTGGGTGATGAACGTATATTCTCTCATTGATGGCATGATCGCCCAGTGGCACATTTGGTTTGTGTCTATCGTGCTCGTCGTGGCTGCGGTCATCGATGGCTGGAAACTAAAAGTTCCGAACTGGATCACCTTCCCAATGATTATTTCGGGGTGGTGCTACAGCCTTGCCGTCGGCGGCTGGTCGGGACTCGGGTGGAGTCTTTTGGCGACAGCTTTTGGTCTGTCACTCCTTTACGGCATCTACATGGTCGGTGGCATGGGAGCCGGTGACGTTAAGCTCTTGGCCGGGATCGGTGCCTGGGTTTATGTCGAACACACCTGGAACATCTTCGCGGCAACCGCAATCGTCGGTGGAATCATGGCACTCTTCATGGTCGCCTACACCGGACGATGGAGAAAGCACTACAACCAATTCAGAATGCTCCTCGGTGAGTTCGTCGAGGTGAAAGACCCTGAAGCTCTCTTCCAACGAGCCGCTGAACGTAAGTCCCGCATGTTCCTACTCCCCTACGGAATTCCTATGACCATCGCAGCACTCGGCTACTTTGTGTTTCAAGGAATGTATGGATTAGGCTAAAGACTAAAGCCTTAAGACTGCCACACACATCCTGCCCACGACCAACCGACGCCGAAGCCGACGAGGACGTTTTTTGTGCCGCTCGTCAACTTCCCCTCTTTCCTGAGGTCGTCGATCAGTATCGGGAGAGTGCAGGATACGGTGTTGCCCCGATGGGACAATCGAATCGGAAGGTGCTCGTCATCGGTATGCAATGCAACCTGTAATTGCTCGAGCATCTTGCGAGTCGCTTGATGCATCAGAAAAGTATCGATCCCCGCAAGCTCTGATCCACTCTTGCTCACCATCTCGCGAACCATCTGGGGTATCGCTCCCACGGTGAAACTCATCAAGCTCGGACCGTCCATATAAAGCCGGCTTCCCCATCGCTTGCGATTGCGAGGTTTAATCGCACAACCGATCGGTCTCGCTCCCCCATCGGCGACGATCAAGGTATCAGCCCCACTGCCATCGGTCCCAAACTCGAACCCGTTGATCGCTGGGCTCTCCTGGGAAACGAGGAGAGTTGCTGCTGCCGCATCGCTGAAGATAGGGCGGATCGATCGGTCGTCGTCCAAGATATACTTGGAATAAGTCTCTGCGGTTACGAGCAAGATTCGTTTGCATTGCCCGCTGGCGATGAGACCTTCGGCAAGGGATAAACCATAGACATAGCCGGAACACCCTAAATTGAAATCGACCGCACCGATGTTGGTCCGAAGTCCTAGCCGATCTTGCATGAGGCAGGCGGTCGTCGGGAGGGGGTAATCTGGGGTTTGCGTGCAAAACAAAAGAAAGTCGATCGACTTGGGATCGATCTCGTTTTCCACGAGAAGTTTCTTGGCAGCTTGCACCCCCAGATCGGATGCCGTTTCGTCAGGGGCGGCGATCGTTCGAGAGTAAATACCTGTTTTCTCGGCGATCAACGCCAAATCCCAATCGGGATTTCGAGCCTGCAATTCGTCATTCGATTCCACCCGGTCGGGAAAATGAACGGCAATGGGGCCTATTTGCGAGTGTGGCACTTTATTCCGTTTTGCGATGAGGATCCGTTTTTCACGAAAGAACTCCCGTATCATAGCGATGGGGAGCGTCGGGAGGTAGACGGATCGGGAGCTCTTCCCATCCATCACAACCCGTGGCGTTAGCGAGGGATAGCGCTGGCAACCAGACATCCATCCAAGGTCTCGCAGCACGCCCT
>CAYMXM010000032.1:0-19000 GCA_964394065.1 uncultured Pirellula sp.
GAAAGTTGTGCCCTGTCGTTCGCAATTATTGTGCCGAACAGTATTGGGTCAGGCCCCTTTGATGGGGCCGTTATTGCAGAGGGGCCGGTTCGGAGCCGCGACCTTCGGTTGGTGCGATTCATCAACTGGGAACCATTGCTGCGAAAACGATCGAAGTGCTAGGTGGCTATCCGCCCACGATGTCGAGAGGACTCAACGCGCAGGTTTGGACACGATTAACGACGTCATTGAAATCGATCCGATGGTCGTCTTGTCGTTGAAGAACGCAATACTTTCCTCTTTCTCAACTAACCCAAGCGTATAGATGAGTGGGAAATAGTGATCTGGCGTAGGGATCGCGAGCATGACATCTTTTCCCAGCGATGTGTAATCGAGCAGGGCCTCAAATTCTCGATCTGCAATTCTCTGCTTGATCGCTTCGTTCGCTGTTTCAGCCCATTCAAAACCATCCGTACGAGAGAAATCGATTCGGCTCAGATTGTGAACGATGTTGCCGCTGCCAAGGATCAGCACGCCCTTGTTGCGAAGCGCCGCAAGCTCCTTCGCGAGTTCAAAGTGATACCTCGCAGGTTTGCTGTAATCGATACTTAGCTGCAGAACGGGCACATCGGCGTCTGGATACATGCCGCGCAGCACGCTCCAACTGCCGTGATCCAATCCCCACTCGCGATGATCCATTTGAACCACGGCTGACTTGATCAGGTGCTTGGTTTGCTCCGCAACTTCGGGGCTGCCTGGTGCGGGATACTCAACCTCAAACAGAGGCTTGGGAAATCCACGGAAATCATGAATCGTTGGAGGTTTCGGCATCGCGGTGACATGGGTACCGCGAGTCAGCCAATGCGCAGATATACAAAGGATTACCTGCGGCTTGGGCAACTGACTTCCCAGCTTGGCCCATTGGCGACTGAACTCGTTGTCTTCGATGGCGTTCATCGGTGAGCCGTGACCAACAAACAGCAGCGGTGTCTTCGCGCCCTGAAAATCGAGCCCCGCAACCAACTCTTGCAATCCCGTTAAAGTTAACATCGACATCGTTCCCAAACCCAAACAAGCATTGAATTTACGTCGCTGAATCATCCTGCACATTCCTTGATCGACCGGCAATCGGAAGCTGATGCATGTACGAAAAAGTGTCGCCAACAGTTCACCGCACGACGCATTCTCGATGGGGGAAAGACCTCCGTAAGTGGCACCACCTTTGTTGCCAATACTGCAACATCAACTGGCATCGTGGTAGTCGATGGTTCTGGATCGACCTTGGAAACCACCGCGCTCCATATTGGAACGGAAGGAACCGCGTCGGTGGAGATCCGCAACGGTGGTCTTGCTCGTAGCCAGCGTAATCGTTCACGAGGTGGACTACAGCGTTTCAGCCGTATAGGCATCGCTCTTGGGGGCTGGCCCCCAGTGACGCAGTCCGCACGGCCTAGTGCTGTAGTCCACCTCGTGAACGATTACCCCGGCAACCCAACACTCGCGTGAATCGCGCAGCAGATGCGATTCACGCAGCAAACCGATCGCCAGAAAAATTGGCATGCAAATTGCATTACCGTTGGGTAGTCATGGATTTGTGGCTATCGCATCGGCTTTTATGCCAATTACTGAAGGGGATTGCGATCAATGTCGCATCAATCACCGGAATCAATCACCAGCCTCCCGTGGCTGCTGCAATTGTGGATCCGATCAAGCCGCATTATTTCACGGAAAACACGATCAAATATCACGGACAGTGAGACTGCTGTACCATTTCGGCGGGGGCGAACCATCAAGCTGTCGCCGTCTCGGCGATTCATTTGTGACCTGCTGCATTTTGCCGAGCGAGTTCCCGGCGTGCCGATGCAACGGCGGATGCAGTTGCAGCCTCTGATCGAAGCGCGGCGGCAGTGGCCACAACGGGTCAGCTGGTGCGCCATCTTCATGAAGGCCTATGCCATCGTGGCCGCGGAAAGGCCCGAGCTGCGACGCGCTTACCTGTCGTACCCCTGGGGGCATTTGTACGAGCACCCCGAGAGCGTAGCGTCGTTCAGCGTAGAACGCGAACACGATGGCGAAAACAGCGTGTTTTTCGAACGCATCTCACGTCCAGAATTGCTGTCGCTGGGCGAACTGACCGAACGCGTTCGCCATTGCCAACAGGTTCCACTGGAGCAGTTTCCGTCGGCTCGCCAGGTGCTGCTGCTCAGCCGCTTGCCGCGACCGCTGCGGCGACTGGTGTGGTGGCTGGGGCTGGAGACCGATGGCACCTGCCGCGCCCACTTCTTTGGCACCTTTGCCATCAGCGTGGTCGCCTCGCACGGCGCAGCTAGCCTGCTGGTTCGATCGCCGCTATCGACCACACTGAACTACGGCGTGTTCGAACCGGACGGCAGCTTGGATGTGCGGATCACCTACGACCATCGCGTGCTGGACGGTGCCACTATGGCTCGTGCCATCGTGGCGTTGGAAGACGTGTTGCGAAACGAAATCCTGCAGGAACTGCGTGACGGGATTCCGCAACCAAACCTTCCCGCCAGTACCGCGTGGCAGGCGACGGATCGCCATCCGCTGGCGCCAGGCGCCCCACTGGCCACCGCCCACTCACCCATCACGGTCGGAACCACGGCAGCGGCGGCGGTTTCTTGATGACACTGGCGTCCACGATTCGGTTTGCCAGACTGGTCGACCAGCTGAGCAAGCCACCGCGCTGGCCGGAAAAAATGCTCCAGCGTGTGCAGCAAACACGCTGGCAACAACTGGTGGCGCACGCGCGGGCGCATTCACCGTTCTACCAGCAAAAGCTGGCGCACCTGCCACCCAACCTGCGCTCGCTGCGAGAGATTCCACCGACGACTAAGCAGGAAATGCGGTCGCGGTTTGCCGATGTGCTGACCGATCGCACGATCGATGTGGCGGAGCTGCAGCGGTTCATCGCTGACCCCAAGCATTTGGGAAGCTGGTTCGACGACCGGTATGCCGTCAGCCACACGTCGGGCAGCAGCGGTCCGCCGCTGCTGATCGTGCAGGAGCGGCGCTGCATGGAGCGGCTGTTTGCCTTGATGAGCTCGCGGGCAGCGCCACAAGGGCGTCCTGGGGTGATGGAAGCTATCCGCAGGCTACGCGAGCCCAAGCGGATTGCCGTGATTTCCTTTCGCCGCGGATTTTATCCGTCCGGAGCAGCGATGGAGTTCATGCGGCAGATCGTCGGCCCATTTGTCGACCTGCAGCATTGGTCATCATTGGACGATGACCTGGTACAGCGGCTAAATGCGTATCGGCCCCACGTGATCGTGGCGTATGCCAGCGTCCTTGAAGCGCTCGCCCTCCGCGCCGACGAACTGCAGTTGCCGCACTTGCTGCATATCGCCAATTCCAGCGAACGATTAACGCCTCAAGCCAAGCAGCGTTTGCAGTCCGTTTTCCAGGTTCCCGTGGTCGACCATTACGGGATGGGTGAATGCTTGCAGTTGTCCGACGGCTGTCCGGCGGGTGGCTTGCACGTCAATTCGGACTGGGCAGTACTGGAGGTGGTCGATGACCAATATCAACCGGTCGTGCCCGGTGTGGTCGGCAGCCGAATCCTGGTGACGAATCTATCGAATCGGGTGCAGCCATTCATCCGTTACGAGGTGCTGGACCGTGTTGCCCTGTCCGCCACCCCGTGTCGCTGCGGCAGTCGTCTGCCGCTGATTCAGCGGATTGAAGGTCGCAGTGCCGAACTGCTGTGGGTCGGACCGAAACGGCAAGGCCGATTTATCTCGGGTGTGCTATTCCACAGCGTGACCGACGAGCTGGGCGGCGTTTACGACTGGCAGGTTCAGCAGACCGAACGTAACGCTGTGATCGTCCGCCTGGTGCTCAGCGAACCGGCCGGGCGGTCCCCTGGAGAGTTGCAGGCAATCGTCAGTCACCGTTTGGTGCAGCAGGGGCTGCCCGGATATGTGACAACACGAGTGGATGTCGTGCCATCGCTGGCGGCCGATTCCTCCACGGGTAAAGTCCGCCGCTTGATTCCGCTGGCAGACACGGACCGAGATGAGACTTAGGACTGCTCGATCATTAAGTGTCGGATTTGGATTTTGCGTTTTCCCGAGAGGTGCAATCGGCGATAATCGACGACTTGTTTTGGTCAAACGGGAAGTGTGTAACGGGGCGGTGCGAAATGTTTAGTGGTGGTTAAAAAATTGGACTAAAGGCTGTCTTGTCTTCCTTGGGAACCAGCCCCCAAACCCCCGAGATTTTTTAGGCATGGCTCCCGTGTCCCAAGGTTTTTCTGATCCCTTTTCCAGCCCCCGGTATCGCACAAAGGCTGGTACGGAAGGCGAATAAAGGGGCCAGGGTGCGACGGCGTAAGCCGGAGAAAGGTAGCGATCCGATCAAGGGGGCATGCCCCTTTGAATTGACAATTCGGTAGTTTGCAGGTAGTTATTGGAATGTTTGAGGCTTTCAGGGAAGGACCTCCGAATGCCACGCCCCCCATGAAACTAGAACACGTTACTGCGATTTAAACCGAGACACGTTTAACCGAAGAAGACCGGGAGCACTTTGCTCTTTTATTCGAAGACCTGGCCTAACGAAAAAGAAGCGTGCGGAAGAGCCCTTTGCTGGCCCCAGACCTGAACTCCGAGAAATGGATCGCTACAATGGAGCAGATCATCACCTTGGCTACATAAACCAATCGGAACACTCAGGTGCACCGAACTAAAAATAGCAACCTCACCTAAAGTGCTGCAAATTTACAATGCGGTGTTTTTTTATCGCACTTGCGACTCTCCTGTTCACGCTGCTCGTCGTAGCAGACGCCAGATCATTGCTGGCGCAAGCTAGGACCGAGTCGACTTTTTCAGAGTACGCGTTATCACCCACGTTGATACCAGACGAGGTTTATACGGTCGAACTTCTGATAGACCGTGTTCGCTACAAGTTCGACGAGACCTATTGGAACATCTCGAGCGAGCGGAGCACTGCTCGGCAAAGTCCTGACTACAAGCCCAACTTCTCTGCCGATCACGTCGGACCAGCCACCGACGAACTCCAGTCCCTTTCCTGGCTCAGTTTTCAGAGATTGGCCAAGGACAAGCGGCCTATCCGAGACATTACCCCCTTGAAGTTTCTTCCGCATCTCACGGGGCTGGTCTTGAGTAATAACGAGATAACGGATTTATCGCCGATTGCCTCATGCTCTGAGCTAAGACGCCTCCACCTCGACCAGAACCCTGTTCGAGATATTTCCTCTTTGGCAAAATGCAAAGCGATTGAAGAGCTATATCTGGAAAATTGTCCAATTTCCGATTTCTCGTCGCTCGAAGAGCTTTCGAGCTTGCGCGAGCTCTCCATTTCCACTGATCAAATTGGGGCGTTCAAGCGACTCAAACGATTACCCCATCTAAGAAAGCTCAGACTCGGATCTGGTAGCTTTGAATCGTTCGAAGGATTTCCGGAAATGCCTGAGCTTCGAGTGATATTGGGGGCGCGTGTCGAAAAACTCGATGGGTTGCAACAGTTCTCGAAGCTTCTGAATCTTGTGGGTCTGTCAGGAAAATTTGATTCTCTCGAACCGCTTCGCAATCTGCACGGACTCACCCACGTACACTTTCCAGCCACTCGCGTTCAATCTCTTCAGCCACTTGCTGGTTTGTCCTCCCTTCGTGATCTCTATATCCACACCAACGCCCGGGAACTCGATTTGTCACCACTAGAATCGCTTCCTTCACTTCACGAGCTAAGTGTCGAGTGTCGCGGAAAAGAGCCGAATGGGCTAAGCAAATTAAGAGCTTCTCTTTCGCCTTGGGACGTTGATTTTCGTTCGGAAAAACCTAGGTGCATACCTTCGCTTGAACTGCACGTCGTCGCTCAGAAGACATTCGATATTTACGACACGGAGAAACCGTTCAACGCGGGCGGTCCTGACGAAAACGAAGGCCTTCTGTCATCTGAATTGGATTGGTTGGATGATCAGTTTGAGAAACTACTGGCTGCAGACTTCCGTGTCGAAGACGATTACGAGATCCCCTTTCACTGGAATGGCGCGAGGTCACGAACGATCGTCCTGTATAGCGATGAATCCGTGGCAGCATTCCCCAAAATAGTTCTCGGGATTCAAGAGATCCTGTCAAAGGCCAAACAAGATTGGATCATTTATTTTCAAAATGACGGTGTGGAACCAGAGTTCATTGTTTGGATTTACCCAGACAAGGTTGTTGTTGCAGATGAGCACGCAGAAGCTGTGCGATCGCTCATCGGCCCATAAAAAATCCCCCGTTGCGAAAACTTCGCAACGGGGGATTGGGATGGAGGCGGCGGGAATTGAACCCGCGTCCCGCGATACTTCCGATACGGCCTCTACATGTTTAGCCACCAGTTATTTTTCTCGTCTTCTGCGTTCGTTGTTGGCGTCGGTGCAGTCGACCAGCCTCGAGCATTTTTTAACATTGCTCATGCGAGACACGAAGCAATGCGATTCGGAATTGCGACAGGTAGTCCAACGCCTCCGACGGGCCCTGGGTACCTGGGTTGCCTATATTAGGCAGCCAGTGCGAGGTTTTCCTCAGCAGTTACTTTTGTAATCGAGTTTTTACGTGGCCTCTCGATCAACCACGACATGCCACCTGTATCTTCAACTTACCCGGTCGATTCCAGATCGCCCCCGGCAAGTCCCATTATCGGCCGGAATCGCCAAAAAGCAATGGGGGATTGAGGGAGAGGGGACTTCTCAGTTAACCGCAGGGGACGCGGAGGTTCGCAGTGTTCCTCGAGGGGATATCGGATGCTTCGTATCCTCTTAGCCCGGAGGACGGGCCCCATCCAGGTGGAGGTCAACAGGAGTGCTCTGAATATGCTTATTAACCCAAGCCACCTCCGGGCGAGACGCCCGGGCCACGCGAGCTAAGGGCGAAGCCCTCTTTTTCCTCAAGTCTCAAGCCTCACCCCTCAAGCCTAATTCGCAAGATTCGTAGCTCGCCCCTTCTTCCCCTGTTACAATGGAATCATCCTCATATTCCCCACCTAATATCCCCTCTAGCGAAGTAGAAGATGCATTCGTTCCCCACCTTGGTCGTACTCACGAATTGCCAACGCTGGTCTCTTCTTGCCGCCAGCATCGTCATCGGTTTGGCTTTTCTGAACGGAACCGGCTCGGCGTACGGGGAAGAGAGCATTCAGTTCAATCGGGATATTCGTCCACTCCTTTCCCAAGCCTGTTTCCGCTGCCACGGTTTCGATGCCAACACGCGCGAAGCCTCCCTGCGTCTGGATGTCCCCGACGGCGCTTTCCGCGAACTCGAGGGTGGTGGGGCGGCTATCGTACCGGGGAAGCCCGACGAAAGCGCCGTTTGGCAACGGGTCTCCTCAGACGATGAAGATCTCGTCATGCCTCCACCCTCCTCCAATCGACAACTCTCCGAGGCCGAGAAGGAGCTGATCCAACGTTGGATAGCTGAAGGGGCCAAATACGAGAAGCATTGGTCGTTTGAACCGATCCCCGCCCGCTCCGACACGATCGATATCGATCAAGAACTCGAAAAGGAAATGGGGAAACAGGGGCTGACTCCTAACCCGACTGCGGATGCAGCTACTCGACTGCGACGTTTGGCTTTTACCCTCACAGGACTTCCCCCCTCGGTGCAGGATCTTGAACGCTTCGTTAAGGACCCGTCCGACTCCAACTACGAGCGGTTCGTCGATCAGTATCTCGCGAGCCCTCACTACGGCGAAGAGATGGCGAAGTTCTGGTTGGACTTGGCGCGCTATGGGGACACGCATGGAATGCACCTCGACAATGTTCGGGAGATGTGGGCCTATCGCGATTGGGTGATCCGAGCCTTCAACCGAAACCTACCCTACGATCAATTTACGATCGAACAGCTCGCGGGGGATCAGTTGCCCGATGCCTCTCAAGATCAATGGGTCGCCACCGGTTACAATCGTTGCAATGTCACCACCGGCGAAGGTGGAGCGATCAACGAAGAGTTTCTCTATCGGTATGCGGTCGATCGAACGAGCACTGCCGTTCAGACTTGGTTAGGACTCACGGCGGGATGCGCCGTATGCCATGACCACAAGTACGATCCCCTCTCGGCAAAGGAGTTCTATTCCCTCTACGCTTTCTTCTACAGCGCCGCCGACCCCGCGATGGACGGAAACGCTGCGAACACCAACCCGTTCCGCAAACTTCCGACCGACGAGCAGGGCCAGCGCTTGGCCGATCGCCAAAAGAGGGAGGAGGATGCTCTGGCGCAGCTCCAAACCATTGCGAAGGACAAAAGCAAACGAGCCCCTATTCGAGCCGCAACCGCGAGCAAAGGGGTCACAGAAACGCCGACCGAAGGACCAACGCTGCAACTGGGGTCGATGGTGTGGATCGATGATGAACTTCCATTCCAAAGCACTCGTCGCAATACCACGCGCAACCCTGAAGTCTGGATTGTCGACGATACTCCCCCGATGGGAAAACGTTACCTCTTTCAGTCGTTTGGAAACCGATACGAACAAACTATCACCGGGGGATGGCCTGCCAGAATCGTGCCGGACAATGGAAAGTTGCAGTTCTGGGTGAAACCGGATCGCTTGGAACCTCCCAAGGCGATTTCCATTTCTGTCAAAGCTGGAGACAAAACGCGACGCTGGATATGGGCGAACGAACTTTCGCAAGCCCATCTGATCCAAGCCGGAGTCAAGGAGGCGGACGGTCCACTTCCACGCCCCGGTACCTGGACGCAGTTGACCGTATCGTTGGATAACCTTCCTCCCCAAAGCGAGGTTCAAGAGATCAAGATCGGTTTGTTCGGAGGCAATTGCTCTTGGGATGGTTTCGTCGCGACTGGGAACTACGACGTTTCCCCGCGCACCGATTTCGAAAAATGGTGGGGGAAACAAAAGGGGAAAGCCGCCCCGTTTGCCTCGACAGAAGTCGCCGCTGCGGTGAAAGATGGACCTGATAGCGAAGCTGGCAAAAAACATCGCGAAGACGTAGAAGCCTACTTCCATGCGTTTGTATCGGAGGATATTTCGCCCGAATTGCAGAGGCTTCGCGACGATTGGAACCAAGCGAGGATCGACACGCAAATCGTCGATCATGAGATTCCCTTTTCTCTCGTCTTCACCGATCTTGCCTCCCCTCGCGAAGCCTTCGTCATGACCCGTGGACAATATGATGCACCTGGGGAAAAAGTCGAGCCAGGAACTCCAGCGATCCTTCCGGAGCTGAAGGTCGTCGATGGGAAACGTCCTACCCGACTCGATCTCGCCAAGTGGATGGTCGCCCCCGAGAACCCCTTGGTCGCAAGGGTTGCGGTGAATCGTTTTTGGCAGCAGGTATTCGGAACGGGGATCGTCAAAACGAGCGATGATTTTGGAACCCAAGGAACCCCCCCATCCCATCCCCTCCTTCTGGATGGGCTTGCCGACGAGTTCCGAAAGTCCGGTTGGAATATCAAGAAGATCATGAAGCGGTTGGTGATGTCTCGCGCCTTCCAACGGGCCTCGCGCGTCTACCCTGATTCTCTAGAAAAGGATCCAGACAACACGTTCTTGGCTCGTGGTCCTCGACTGCGACTCGATGCGGAACAGATCCGAGACCATATTTTGTCGGTCTCGGGACTCCTGAATCCGGAGATGGGAGGTGTTGGGTTCAAGACCTATCAACCCGCCAACATTTGGGAACCGGTCGGCTATGGAGATTCCAACACGAGATACTATGTCCAAGACCACGGGGAGAGCATCTACAAACGGACCATTTATGCCTTCATCAAACGAACAGCCCCTCCTCCCTTCTTGGTCAATTTCGACGGGACGAACCGCGAGCAGATTTGTTCGAAGCGGGATCGTAGCAACACACCCCTTCAAGCGTTGCAGTTGATGAACGACATGCAGTATTTGGAGGCCGCACGCTACTATGCAGAGGAGATCGTAGCCGACGCTGGCTCGGAGGAAGACGCTCAAGGAATCGATAAGCTGTTGCACCGGATCGTTCTCGAATCTCTCGGTCGATCGCCGACGGCGAAGGAACTAGAAATGCTCCGAAACGCGTATCAACAGTTCCGAAATCGGCTTGAGAATACTCCTGAAGACGCGTCGAGAATTGCCAATTGGGGAGAAAAGCCACGGCGAGGAAATTCCAACGATCTCGGGGTTGCATCGATGGCGTTACTCATCAATTTGGTCTTCAATTTGGATGAGTTTATTCATCGGAATTAGCGCATCGGATGGCAACGCTATGAAGCATTTTTTCTTGGGGAATGGCCCTTGTCTGGATGGGGCTTGTCCCCGTCGGACAACGAGGGGGGCAGAATGCTTATGGGTTATACTCTTCCTCTTTCATCCTCGCACCCCGTACATAAATCGATGGAAGTCTAGTATTCATGGAAGCAAGATTGATGAAGTCGGCAGCCGACTGGCTCGACGGGTATCAGCGAGAGATGCGGAGCGAGCTTGTTGCGCTTTGCGATATCAATTCCGGTTCGCACCATCTCAAGGGGCTTACCGACGTTGAGAATTGGTTGGTCGATTACCTCGCACCTTTGGGGCTCCCCTGTCAACGAATTCCCCTCCCCGTCTTTGCCGTGGTAGACGATCTGGGGAACCTTGGTTTGCAATCGACGACCCATGCGCTCCGATGGGATTGGCAGGGAGAGGAGGCATCCGCGAAGGATCGGTTGTTGTTGAGTATTCACTACGATACGGTCTATGGTGAAGAGGATCCGTTTCAGCGATGCCTCGGCTTTGAAGTCGATCAGGAGGAGCGCTTGCGCGGCCCTGGAGTGATCGACGCGAAGGGAGGGATCGTCATCCTTCGATGGGGGGTGATGGCCGCTCAGAAATTTCTTCCCCCTGAGAAGATCAACCTTTCGATCGTACTGACTCCAGATGAAGAGATCGGTTCCCCCGCCTCCTCGGACCTTTGGAAGGAGATCGCTCCGGAGTTTTCCTTTGCGATGCTCTACGAACCCGCTTTGCCTGGTGGGGAGTTCGTTCATCAGAGGAAAGGGACCGGCACTTACATCTTTGTCGTCCGAGGGAGATCGGCCCATTCGGGTAGGAATTTCAGTCACGGTCGAAACGCCGTCATTCACGCCAGTCGATTGGCGTTGCAGCTCGATAGTCTCAACGGCATCCGCCCCGGTGTCACGTTCAATGTCGGTCGAATACGTGGAGGGGATGCCGTAAACGTAGTCCCCGATCGTTCGGTTTTGCGCGTCAACGTCCGGGTCAACGATCACGAGGAACAAATTTGGGTCGAGACCAAGATACGGCAGCTCGTCGATTTCTTGAATCTCCCCGAGAACGAGTTGATGGTGGAACTCCATGGAGGGATCCACAGCGCTCCGAAACAGGTGGATGAGGCGATCGAATTCTGGATGAAGCAGCTGGAGTCGACCGCTGCGGTTTTGAATCAGCCGGTGGTTTGGCATCCTTCGGGGGGGGCGAGCGATGGGAATAAACTCGCCGCGCTAGGTCTCCCCAATCTCGATACGATGGGCCCCGAGGGGGATGCTTTGCATAGCGATCAAGAATGGATTCGCCTGTCGAGCTTACCGAAGAAAGCCGCGCTGACCTTTGCGATGATTCAGCGATTTGCAACTCGGGAACCCTAAGGATTTTTAAAGACAGAGGGACAGAGTAACACAGAGGGGTGTGGATTTTCAAGAATTCCCCTAGTCTTTGTGGTCTCTGTGCCTGGCCTGACGCATCGGTGGTAAGAGGGTGGACGCGAAGCGTCCCCCATCACAACCCGTGGCGTAAGCGAGGGACAGCGTCGCGAGTGCACGTAGCCCCTTGTCGGGAATGTCTCAGCACGTCCCTGAGGCACGAAGGGCGTGCTGTGAGACCTGGGATGGATGTCTGGTTGCCAGCGCTGTCCCTCGCTTACGCCACGGGTTGTGATTTTTGGGCCTCGCTTACGCGACGGGTTGTGATGGTAGAAGTTTATCTACCGCTTTCCTTTATTTCCTAAACCCGATCATGTAGTTGTCCTTCAAGAAACCGGAGACTTCTCCCGTTTTTACGAATCCGCTTTCAACGATCTCTCTTTCGAAGACCTCCTGGCCTGCGCGAACGTGTTCTAAGGTCCATTCGTTGCTCTTCCCCTGGATGCGATGGAAATCGATCACGAAGAGTCGTCCTCCAGGTTTCATGGCGCGATACAACGACGCCAGTGTCTTCTGAGGGAATTCAAAGTGATGATAGGTATCGCAGATGAATGCCACATCGATCGAATTCTCCGGTAGCTCCGTCGACTCGGCGGTTCCCAGCAATGTTTCTACATTCTTTTGCCCCAACTCTGCACTGACCTTCTCGATATGCTCCAGGAAGTTCTTCGCGATATCGACGGCAATGACTCGTCCTTTATCCCCTACCGAGTCTGAGAATAGACGGGTGAAAATCCCAGTTCCCGCGCCGATGTCGGCGACCGTCTCACCTGGCTTGATTTCGCAAGCTTCCACGATCTTCTTGCGATGGTGAAAGACTTCACGACTCTCGATCTCAAATCGTTCGACGTATTGCTTGGGAGAGGGGTTTTGGAACGAGTCGTTGATCCCCGGTTTTACACTTTTTTCTTGTCCGAAGACCGTGTTGATCGACGTGAATGGGGAGGTTAGAGCTACGAGGACCCAAGGAGCAATGCGCGAGATATTCATCGTGGATATCCATTCGAGTTGAGGCACGTGGTCGCGTTCGCGTCAAAACACGACCGGAGATTTTGAGCTTCAACGCATTATAGCAGTTCCTTGGTACACGGCTGCAACGGAGGAAGACAAGCGTTCAGGGTAGAAGCCTGACGCGCAGATTTTGAAGTGGCGCTTTTCTAAAATACAGAGGCACAGAGAACACAGAGTTTAGGAAAATCGCTGAAGATCCGAAACTCTCTGTGTCACTCTGTGCCTCTGTGTTTCCAAACACCAAATACGATGACTCAGTCCTCACTAGCGCAATTTCAGAATGCGCTAGTGAGGTGCGTATTAGCTATTCAAAATCGAAGAAAGCTTTTGGTAGACCTTGAGGGCTTCCACCGCTTGATCGATTCCACCCGCTTGTTTCACGAAATCGGAAGCACTCTTAAAGAGGTCGACGTAATCGGTCGCGGTAGCTACGGGAGCAGAACTGGTCTTTTTGGTAGTCGATTTAGAAGCGGCCTTCGGTGGTCGTCCTCGCCTCTTGGCCTTTGGCTTGATTTTCCCTTTTACCGATCGAAGGGCCTGTCCGACCAATCCTGGGTAAACATTGGCCCCTTGCTCTAAAAGTGCTTTCGTGATTTGCGCTTGGGTCAATCCGGGGTTGGCAGCCGCATAATCACGAATCATTTGCGACTTGTTTTCCCCTTTATTCTTTGTCCCTTTTTTCAAAGTAGTATTCCTATGGTGAGTAACATGGAGAATTAGGGCATTCGGTAGTATAGATTATCTAATCCGATTTTCCAAAATATCAAAGATATTTTTTCAATATATTTAATTGCATTAAATGGAACGATACGACCTGTATCACTTGAAAGAGGATTAAGAGGCTTTCTCGCAAATGCTGAAGGTGCGTTTTTGGAAACACAGAGGCACGCAGGCCAGCCCTGGGCTGTCAAAAAAGCTGGTGTTGACATGGAGTTTTGTGTGTCCGGATTTATCCCTCTGAATGCTCTTTCGTCCGATCGGAGTTCGCCCCCGTCGGACACCGCTTTGGCGCCTTAGAACGCGCTGCGCTTTAGAGTTCTGCTCCCCTCGCCCCGAAACGGGGCGAGGGGAGCAGCGTACCTACCAAAAACTCGGCGTGCTCAAGCAAAGGGTCTTCGTAGTAGAGTTTCAAGACCCCATCGTTGCGTAGATCTTCAAGCAACTTATGTTCTGCGGAAATTGTTGTTCGACCGATGCGACGAATTTTGCTCGAACGCTGCATCCAACTGAGAAGAAGCATGCAGAAGAGCAAAAGAGGAAGAGCCGACAGAATCGTACTCGTGAGCATCACCCCCGAACCGAAATCGAATTCGGCGATCGAGTCCTTGGACTCGACTAAGGAATTCCAGCTCGCTTTGAAATACTTTCGATAAATCGCGACGACCGGCCCCGCCAGCATTCCCCAAAACAAAAGGGTCCCCAAAAGTCCGCTAAACTGCAAGAACATTCGGGAAGGTAATTCGCGATCGACACACCACTCAAACGTCGTGCGGGCTTGGTTCTGCAATTCGTCGATCCCAGAAAAACGAATCTTCAATTGCTTGCTCCCCTCGGCTCCTCCTCGCGATTCTCCACCAAGTCGTTGAACTTGACGATAGAAGGCGTCCTGAACCGGTTGCAAACGATCTTCAATCTGACGGTTGAGCCGCTCCCGGATGCCGTCATGAAGTTCCCGCTGAATGTTGCGGCTTGCGCTGAGATTCTTCGCCCAAGCGAGAAATGTTCCGAAGATCGAAGGCAAACTCCCGGTGAAGGAAAGGATCAGTCGATCCCAAGCTCCCGTCGTAAAACTCAATATCGACATAACGGTCCGATAAGGGAACCAGAAAAGACTGGTTTCGGTAAGGATGTGAGCCCGAAAACGACCGCGAATCGCCGCATGCAACTCCTCTGGAGATCCCAGCACCGTTTCAAGAGTCTTCGAGGGACACGCATCTGCTTCCTGATGGAGGGTTCGAATCGCGTTGGATAGACCTCCTAGGTTCTCTTGTACGTAGCCCGCTATCTTGCTTCGATAACGCTCTTTTGCTGCTTCCAGTCGATTACTTCTCGTCGCCGCGATCTGTTCCATCGACTCCGATTGGAGCAAGGATTGAATCTCCCTGCGGAGCCTCAAACCACAAGCGGCTTCGTCCCCTGTTGCCTCAAAATCTTCGACGACGATCCCAGGAAGAAACCTAGTCCCAGGTGCAACGCCGCGCAATGCATTATCGAAGATCTCGAGATCGGCTTGAAGGCTCGCCCCGATCGCAGTCTCCCCGATCGCAGTCTCTTCGCCTCTTCCAGCACGGGACGCCGTGCCAGCGGCATCTAGCTGCAACTCTTCGGGGGGAACACACGTGATGATCGGAAGGCAGATCGCTCCTTCGGTGTAATGGGCTAGCGTTCCGAGGACCGCCCCCCGCAGCTGATCCCGACGAACGACGAGGAGCTTGATCGGAGAGAGACTGAGTGCCTCTTTGGCGATCTGAGACGCTTTCGGATTGTCGTCCGTGAGTCCTGGCGTATCCAACAGGAGATAAGGAATCCCAAGATCTAGGAGCCCTTCTTTTCTACAGGGAATGTAGACCTCTTGGAGCGAGTCGAGGGATTCCGGAGGGCTGGGGCCGATCCAGTAGAGTTGGGTCGTCGCCTCCGAACTCAAGACGCCGCTGGGGAGCAGTTCCCCCATTCGAGGATCGAGTACCAATTGCCTCGCCACCCAGGTTTTACCTTGCCCCTTGGCTCCGACCACGGCGATGCTTGGGAGATTGACTCCGCGACCGTTTTGAATCCCCTCGCATTGATGCCGAAACTGATCGCTCCAGTCTCGAATCTGGGCCGCCCCTGGATGCTCTCCGAGAATGGCGCCCGCAGCCTGATCCACCCGTTCCGAAAAACTCAAATACGACTGCATAGTTCTTACACTTTAAGGGACTCAAGGTGGGATTCGATTCGATGAACCGCTGAGGACCGAATGCGACACGATTTAGGAACCAGTTGTTGCACCGAACTAGAGTCTGGTCCATGGGCAATGCTGCTCACGGGGACTCGCTTCGCTTCTCCTCCAAACAGGATTTGTAGGGGAGCTTCTTCGGTCGGTCGATCAAGGCCTATCTCATCGCAAAGGACTGCGATCAAGTCCCCCAACTGTTGCCAAGCGGCTTCGGCTTCGGCTAGCTTGGGCATGCGATCGGGGCTCAAGAGAGCCATGCCAAGTCCGGCGACACCCGCACCGAGCAACTCTTTGACCGAAGCAAAGACCAGAACGGTGGAGCCACCGAAATCGAGTGGAAGCATGATCACGGCCACCAAGGGGGCAAAGAGGACCGCGGCGGGGGCAAAACCTGTTGCGATCCGTTGCGAGATCGGCATCTGCTCCCACATCCTTTTGGTGACTTGGTCCAGTTCGGCGTGGTTGAGTTCGATCTTGCTGTCCCGTTGAAAGCGATCGATGCCTCGTTGAAGGACTCGTTGCCATTCTTCCCGTGGGTGCGTTGGATTGAAATCGTTTCGCTCCATCGACCGGAGCAACGAATCTGCGGTTACGATCCTCGCTCCGTCGCTTCCTCCCCAACGATTCCGGATGTAGCGTAGGAGACTGTCGGTTTTCCCTGTCACCCAGGAAGGGAGTCGCACCCATTCTCCTAGCTGCATGAACTGCCCTTTGCCAAACTCGGCGAGTCGCGTTGTCCATCGGCCAGGTCTAGCCCACCAAGGAGCGGTTCGTTCCAAGGATTGCGAAATCTGCTCCACGATTTGGCGAGATGCCTGCAAGCGGATCTTCGAGGGAGAGCTAGGTTCTCGTGAAAACTCCAGGCACGCTTCCGCGAGCTGTTGGCGCAGTTCCTGTCGCAACTGGTCGGTAGCGATCGCTTTTTGTTGTTGCGATTGGCACTCGTCCCGGACAACTCGCGTGAGGGAGGCGATATGGGATCGGATCGCTTCGAGCATGAGCCGGTCGTTGTCGAGCGATTCTGCGATGGAGAGAAGCCATTGGGAATGGTCTATCTTTGCGGGAGGTTGCGGGGAGGGTTCCGCGTCGATACGGAAGAAGAGGGGGAGCTTGGTCCCCCCTTGGGGAGGAACGTAGTGTTCGGGGGGAGATGGCAAACGCTCCAGCTGATTGGGACCATCGAATCCGTATGCCATGTAGATTCGTTGAAGGAGTCGATCTCTGTATAGCTTTGCCACCTCTCGACGGATCTCGGTCGTCGTGTATTTGCGAGGAACGCGATTGACGGCGACCATCTGTTGGGTGTGAGGCATTTGGGTTCGAATGACCTGCATCAACTCAGAAACCTTTTGATCGTGCATCGCATTCGCCGGCAGAACGACCAGAAAGGCCGAGCAAAGAGGGGCGGCTTGCCCGAGGACTGCGAGACGCTTCGCCGCGATCGAGTTGACGTGGTCGACTAGGTGTGCACCCCGTGGCCCGGGCGTCTCGCCCTGAACAGTCCTTGCAACTCCGGGCGAGACGCCAGGGCCACGATCGGAGTGTGTCCTAAGATGCCCGGAATGGGGAAGGAGACCGGTCTGAACATCGGGGCAATCCATCAACGCGACTTGAAGCTGATCGAGTCCTTTGTCGAAGGCGACGAGGGGGATCTCCATCGCGGAAGCAACTTTTGCTTCATGGGAACCTTCACTGGAACCTTCACTGGAACCTTCACTGGGCGAAGACCGCATAGAGGTGTCGTTGTACTGTTCCGAAGCACGGCTTGGATCGTCCGCGAGGAATTCAAATCCAGCGGGAAAGACCGCAGCCAATCGATCTTGGACGTACCGCCAAACGACATGCGACTCGCGCCATTGCGAGGGGAGCCAGAGGACGAAACGATGGGTTCCCTGGTGATTCCCCGAGCCGATCAGGATACGGTCTCGTCCCTCGGCGGAGAGGAACGAAGCGACGAGAGAGCTTTTCCCTGCGTTTAGGAGTCCCATGATCGCGACGATCGGAGCGTTGGGGGCAGCGATGCAGAGTTTGCTGTCCTGTGCCAACCGTTCGATCCTGCCCCAGGAGGCAGAGGGGGGAGAATCGCTGAGGCTTGATTGTGCGAGATCCCGAAAGGAGACAGGGACTTCCGTACCTCGATCCAACAGCGTTGCGAAGGAGGTTTCAACGCTACGATCTTCAAGAAGGCGAAGGAGTTCGTCTAATTCAAAAGGCTTAGGCATTGGGCTTTGGACTTTAGGAAGAGCATAACCTATTCGATGCTCCGCTCCCCTCGCTTTGGGGAGGGAGGGTAAAGGAGTAAGGGAAAACTTGGCGCATTGGGGAGGGGACGCTTCGCGTCCCGCCATCACAACCCGACGCGTTAGCGAGGGACAGCGGGGCGAGCGAACGCAGCCCCTATCGGCAATGTCTCAGGCGTCGCGTGGCACGTCCCTGAGGCACGAAGGGCGTGCTGGGGAAACCTTGCATTGGACGCGTGGTTGCCAGTGCTATCCCTCGCTAACGCCACGGGTTGTGATGGAGGGACGCTTCGCGTCCCCCCCAAACCACCGATGCGTCAGGCAAGCCCTACCGCTACTAGCGGTTTCCGGTGATAATTCGGAAGCTTTGCTGAACCAGTGTACCATCCCCTCTTATTCGAGAAAGGACTGGCAGCCATTCCCCAACCAGACCTTTCCCCGCATGACCGCACCGAGAACCCTCTCGGCCAAGCAACTGACTGTTTTGATGCTGGCTCTCGTTTTGATTCCAATCGGGTGTGGCGTCCTGCTCTATTTCAATTCTCCGGCGGTGGGAGAACCTCCCCTCCCAGCAGAGGTCAAGCTGAGCACGATGTGGATTGAAACCGAAGAGGATAGTCGTCGTCTCGTTCCTTGCATCATCGTCCGAAACAAATCCGATTCGACCGTTTCGAAACTCTCGGTGGGGTTGAACGAGCAGTTCTACAGCACGGGGAACATGTCGCTGGAACCAGACGCCGAGGTTTCGATCCCCTTGGAATCGTTTATTGCAAGGAACGGGAGCGTTCGTTTTCCAGTTGGAAACCGAACGATTCGCAAGATCACCCTCTTCGCACAACTCGGCTCTGGGGCCCGAGGTATCAGCGAATTTTTAGTCCCCGAGCCAAGCGAGTCAAAGCACACGGATTGGATGGAAATAAAGGAGTAAGCGATAAGGTGTAAGGGGTAAGAAGAGGTGGGGGGCGTAGGGTGGCCTGACGCATCGGAGTTAAGGGGGGGGACGCGAAGCGTCCACCCATCACAACCCGTGGCGTAAGCGAGGGACAGCGTCGCGAGTGCACGTAGACCTTGTCGGGAATATCTCAGGCGCTGGGTGGCACGTCCCTGAGGCACGAAGGGCGTGCTGTGAGACCTTGCATTGGATGCCTGGTTGCCAGCGCTGTCCCTCGCTTACGCCACGGGTTGTGATT